>NZ_JCBDGG010000030.1:0-50819 GCF_059833835.1 Vibrio sp. R15-SG3-ISO1B
ATTTTTTTGCGGTTTGTTAACGAGGCCTACCGCACCTCGGCATGCACCTTAGACTGCAAAATTCCCGTCGAATCCTGAATCAGCCCCAAGGTTGTTGGTGCATAGTACCAGATTAGTGATGCCTGTCTAGCACTATGCGTTTAAGTGGTTAAGATTAGCGCAGCGCGCTTTTCATTACTCGAGCTTTTTGACGCTGCCAGTCGCGATCTTTGATGTCATCACGTTTGTCGTGTAGCTTTTTACCTTTTGCTACGCCGATTTTCATTTTGACCCAAGATTTAGACCAGTAGAGAGACAAGGCGATAAGCGTCATGCCTTCACGGTTGATGCGTCCGGTTAAGTTGTCGAGCTCTCGACGGCTCATAAGTAGTTTTCGCACACGAGTCGGGTTCGCCACTACGTGTGTCGATGCCTGATTTAGAGGAGTGATCGTCATTCCACTCACAAAGGCTTCACCGTTACGCATAAATACGTAACTTTCTGAAATATTGGCTTTACCTTGGCGAAGGGCTTTCACTTCCCACCCTTGTAGCTCTAGACCTGCTTCGATCTCATCTTCGATGAAGTATTCGTGGCGAGCCTTTTTATTGAGCGCGATGGTATTGCTACCCGCTTTTTGTTTTGAGTTTTTCTTTGCCATAATACGGTCATTATAAAGAGGGTTGAGTGCTTAGCAAATCCCTTTGTTTGCGCTGAGTGCAAATAAAAGTAAAATTATCGCCAGCTTGATGCCCAAGCTTAGTCGTAAGGAGTCAATATGAAGCAAGTCAGTCGCTCAGCGCTGGTATCTTTTAGTGCAGAGCAGATGTATGAGTTGGTCAATGACGTGGCGAGTTATCCCGAGTTTCTTCCAGGCTGTTCCGGTTCTCGAGTGATTGAAGAGAGTCAGGATACGATGGTGGCGTCGGTCGATGTGTCTAAAGCGGGTATCAGCAAGACATTTACCACCTCAAACACCTTGCACTTTGGCGAGGCGATCATCATGAATTTGGTCGATGGCCCATTCAAAACCTTGAAAGGGGGCTGGTATTTTACACCGTTGGATGAGCGAGCCTGTAAAGTAGAGCTTAAGTTAGAGTTTGAGTTTTCCAGCAAAATGATTGAGATGGCCTTTGGTAAAATCTTCAATGAGTTGACGAGCAATATGGTCAATGCTTTTACCGCAAGAGCGAAACAGGTGTATAACTGCTATGAGTATTGAGTCTGATATGATCCATGTTGAGGTGGTGTATGCGCTACCCAATGAGCAGCGGGTCTACACTTTGGTGGTCAATAAGTCGATGACGGTTGAGGAAATCATCAAGCAATCTGGCGTTTTGGAACGCTATCCAGATATTGACCTAACAAAAAATAAAGTTGGGGTGTTTAGTCGCAATGTGAAGTTGGATGCGACCATTCGAGACAAAGATAGAATCGAAATTTATCGACCTTTATTAGCGGACCCGAAAGAGATCCGACGCAAGCGAGCAGAACAAGCCAAAGCGGCCGGAAGCGCAGACCCAGTGACAGGGGGCAAAAAGAACCCGCTTAGGAAAGAACAGGCCTAATCAAAAAACGCTGACATCTTGTCAGCGTTTTCCATTTTTGCGCAAATAGCGCCTTAACGAATAGACACTTTATTAATTGATACTTTCAAAAAAATCGTCACTGGCGGTGAAGTCGCCAGTCACATCAACCAATTGACCATTGCCATTGAAGTTGACCACTAAGTTTTTCTGAATCGAGTCATGGTGGCCTTTAGTGTGATGGTAAATGTAGTACCAAGTGTCAGGGTAGCCATTTTCAACCAACATCGGTGAGCCCATCACATAACGTACTTGCTCTTTGGTCATACCGAATTTAAGTTTTTCTACCGCTTCTTGCTCAACATAGTTGCCCTGGTTGATGTCAATGCGATACACCAGCTTCTCTAATAATGAACAGCCAGTCAGGGTTGTGATCGCGAGTGGTAATGCGATAAGCCACTTAGTTAGTTGCATACGAGTATTCTTACTGCAGAGGGTTCTAAAACTGAGCCGATAATAAACAAGCTTGCTTGTAATGTAAAAAGCTCATCGGCATTTGAACTGTTTCAGACCATGATTTTTGAATTAGGTTGCAAATTCGAGCCAAAATTCCTGAGCTAGGGAACTTTGGCTACCTAACCTGAGCGCGATCTATTGTTGAGTCACCCTAAGCGGCGACTAGGAGCTCTTTTGCATTGGCTAAGGTTGAGTCGGTAATTTCACTTCCACCTAACAAGCGGGCAAGCTCGCTAATGCGCTGATTGCGATCGAGAACACGCATCTGTGTCTCCGTTTTACCTGCTTTAGTGTTTTTGGCAACAAACAGTTGCTGGTGACCACATCCGGCAACCTGCGGTAAGTGAGTCACACAGAGAACCTGGGTAGATTCGCCTAATTTTCGCAGCATTTTACCGACTACAGCGGCGGTTGGCCCACTGATACCGACATCCACTTCATCAAAAATGAGGCTTGGTGTGTCGACTTTCTGCGCGGTAATGACTTGAATGGCTAGGGAAATGCGTGAAAGTTCCCCCCCAGACGCCACTTTGGCAATCGGTTGAAGTGGTTGGCCGGGGTTCGTTGAGACTAAGCAGCATACTTGGTCGAGGCCAAGTGGTGAAGGATGCGCCGTATCACTGACCACATCGATACAAAACTTCGCTTTTTCCATACTCAACTCGTGCATGCTGGCTGAAATCAGCTTGTTGAGCTCTTTGGCGTATCGTGAACGTGATTTACTCAGTTTTTCTGCGTGCTCGACAAAAGTTGCAAAAGTCTGGCTCACCTCATTTTCCAGTTGCTCGAGTTTTTCATCGGAGCAGTCTAGCGCGTCGATTTGTGCCAACAACTCTTGGTGATGTTGATATAAAGCTTCAGGCATCACATGGTGTTTACGTGCGATAGACATCACTTTGGAGAATCGCTCTTCTACATAAGCCATGCGCGCAGGGTCAACGTCAATATTGTCGAGGTAGTTGCGAAGCTCATTGTTGGCTTCTTCAATCTGAATCAGGGCTTCCGCCAGCATATTAGGCAGTGCAGCCAACTTATCGTCGAGTTCTGCAAGTTGAATCAAGGACTGACTGGCTGATTGGAGAATACCAAGCGCATTAACTTCTTCACCTTCGTAAATAAGCTCAATGGCTTGTTGGCAGGTGGTGGCGAGCTCTCCGCTGTTGGAGAGGCGTTTGTGTTCTTGTTCGAGCTCTTCATATTCTTCCTCCCCTAGAGAGAGTTCGTTTAACTCTTTAATTTGGTATTCAAGCAACTGTTTTTGCGCAAGGTTAGCTGCGCTATTTTCTTTAAGTTGCTTGAAATGAATGTCCGCCTGACGCCAGAGTTGGTAAGCATTACGAGTGCTTTTGAGCAAGTGTATATGCCCAGCGTACTGATCGAGCATGGCGAGTTGGTGCTCAGGTTTCATCAATTGATGATGCGCGTGTTGGCCATGAATATTGATCAGCAGTTGTCCGAGCGACTTGAGCTGAGAGAGAGGGACTGGGCTACCATTAATGAAGGCTCGTGAGCGGCCTTCTTTGCTAATGATACGACGCAAAATGCAGTCGCTCCCATCGAGCAGGTCGTTATCTTCTAGCCATCGTGTTGCGTGAATATTGTTTTCTAGTGAGAACGCGGCACTGACTTCCGTTTTATCTTCACCTTGGCGAACCATGCTGGCTTCCGCTCTGCCACCAAGGCATAAGCCGAGCGCATCGATCGCAATGGACTTGCCTGCGCCCGTTTCACCTGTGATGGTTGTCATTCCTTTAGAGAGTTCAAGTTGTAGAGATTTTACAATCGCAAAATTATTCACACTTAGATGAGCCAGCATTTTTAGTACCTGTTTAAATGAACAATACTGTATAAGAAAACAGTATATACTGTTTCTTTATACAGTAAAGATGGTGGCAACAAATTTTGTGAGGGCGATTAAAAAAGGTTGATGTGTGTACATCAACCTTTCAAGTGTTCATCTCTATTTAGGGCCGCTTGTTAGAAAAGCTTGCTGGACCAGCCCAGTTTGTTTCTCAGCACATGATAGTAGCTGTATTCCGTTGGGTGGATAAGTTTCAGGACGTTCGGGCTTTGATAAATATGGATTTCATCCCCCGGTGAGACGGGCAACGATACTTGGCCATCACAACTGACTTCCTGTGTGCCTCGGTTATCAGGCGACACCAGTAGCTTGATACGCCGTTTTCCGTCAACGACCAAAGGTCGACTCGACAAGGTATGGGGAAACATAGGGACAAGCGAGATAGCGTTGAGACTAGGCGACAGAATTGGTCCGCCCCCAGAGAGAGAATAAGCCGTAGAGCCGGTCGGCGTTGAGACTATGATGCCATCCGCACGCAGAGAAAACGCGAAGCTATTATCGATATAAACCTCGAATTCAATCATGTGCGCAATTTGCCCGGGGTGAAGTACCGCTTCGTTTAGCGCAGCGTTGTGGCTTTTAACTTGGCCATGACGATGGACTTCCGCTTCAAGTAAAAAGCGCTCTTCTTCAATGTAGTCTCCCGCTAGCACGGTTTTCAGCGCCGCTTGAAAGTCTTCGGGATTTAAGTCCGTCAAAAAGCCGAGATTTCCTCGGTTCACACCAATGACGCGCACGTCAAAGCGCGACAGCACACGAGCGGCGCCTAGCATGTTGCCGTCACCACCAACGACAATCGCCAAGTCTGCGACGTTACCCAGCCGAATCAAACTGGCGAAATCTTGTTGCGGTAGGTCATCTAAGATCTCGCTGAGGCGATCATCGATAAGAACCTGATAACCTTCTGATTTTAACCAAGTGTACAGTTCTCGGTGCGTTTGGATAGCCTGCTGATCTCTGGGCTTACCAATGATAGCGATCACTTCAAAAGGTTTTTTCATAAGTTTTCCGCGCTAAATAGGCTTGAATCGACAATCTACATCCCCATAATAATGGCAAGTTAGCTAATTGTGCGAATTTTTTGTATTTGGTGGTGGCAAACTGAGCCGTTAAGTACAAAGAACATTGAATTCTGGAGAGACCATGAGCAACGAAGAAAACAAGATTAAAGAAGAAGAGCTTGATCAAATCATCGAAGAAGCGGAAAAAGCCGAAGCGGCAGCACAAGAAGTGGAAGCTGAGCTTGAAGAGATGGGTGATGAAAAAGACGCGAAGATTGCTCAACTAGAAGCGGCGCTACTGACAAGCGAAGCGAAAATTCAAGAACAGCAAGACGGTGTATTGCGTGCGAAAGCAGAAGTCGAAAACATGCGTCGCCGTACGGAAACCGAGATCGACAAAGCACGTAAATACGCATTGAATAAGTTTGCTGAAGAGCTGTTACCGGTGATTGATAACCTAGAGCGTGCGATTCAAGCGGCAGACGGTGAGAATGAAGCAGTCAAGCCGATTCTTGAAGGTGTTGAACTGACGCACAAAACGTTTGTCGATACCGTGTCTAAGTTTGGTTTGAAAGAGATCAACCCAGAAGGTGAAGCGTTCAACCCTGAGCAGCACCAAGCGATGTCCATTCAGGAAAGCCCTGATCATGAATCGAACACGGTGATGTTTGTGATGCAAAAAGGGTATGAGTTGAACGGACGCGTGATTCGTCCTGCCATGGTGATGGTAGCGAAGTAAACCGAAATGGTAGCGAAATAATCGCGACATTATGCGCGATAGAGTAGCGAGCAAAGCGAGGCTTCGGCCTCGCTTTGTTGTTTCTAAACAAAAATTACGATTTTTTTCATTTTGTCCCTTGAAAAGGTAATTCCAGACCTTATCTAAGGGGCATAGAGAAGCAAACATGATTATTTTTGTTTGTGAGCAAGGGTTGAAACCCGATTCTCCATCCCCACATAGGGGATATAGCACAACGAAAATAGAATTTATTCGGAGATAGCCTGATGGGTAAAATCATTGGTATTGACTTAGGTACTACTAACTCTTGTGTTGCTGTATTAGACGGCGACAAACCACGCGTGATTGAAAACGCAGAAGGTGAACGTACTACTGCATCGGTAATTGCTTACACAGACGGCGAGACATTGGTTGGTCAGCCTGCGAAACGTCAAGCAGTTACTAACCCTGAAAACACGCTATTTGCAATCAAGCGTTTGATCGGTCGTCGTTTTGAAGACGAAGAAGTTCAGCGCGACATCGAAATCATGCCATACAAGATTGTTAAGGCTGATAACGGTGACGCTTGGGTTGAAGTGAAAGGCCAAAAAATGGCAGCACCTCAAGTTTCTGCTGAAGTTCTGAAGAAAATGAAGAAAACAGCGGAAGACTTCCTAGGTGAAGAAGTGACAGGTGCGGTCATCACTGTACCGGCTTACTTTAACGATGCTCAGCGTCAAGCAACCAAAGATGCAGGTCGCATCGCAGGTCTAGAAGTAAAACGTATCATCAACGAACCGACAGCGGCTGCGTTGGCATACGGTCTAGACAAGAAAGGCGGCGATCGCACTATCGCGGTTTATGACTTAGGTGGTGGTACGTTCGATATCTCTATCATCGAAATCGATGAAGTTGAAGGTGAGAAAACGTTCGAAGTTCTTGCAACCAACGGTGATACTCACCTAGGTGGTGAAGACTTTGATAACCGCCTTATCAACTACCTCGTTGAAGAGTTCAAGAAAGAGCAAGGCATCGATCTTAAGAAAGATCCTCTAGCGATGCAGCGTGTGAAAGAAGCGGCAGAAAAAGCGAAGATCGAGCTTTCTTCGACTTCTCAAACTGACGTAAACCTACCATACGTGACAGCGGATGCGACGGGTCCTAAGCACATGAATGTGAAAGTGACGCGTGCGAAACTAGAATCTCTAGTTGAAGACCTTGTTCAACGTTCACTTGAGCCACTAAAAGTCGCACTAGCGGATGCGGATCTTTCAGTGAATGAAATCACTGACGTTATTCTAGTCGGTGGTCAGACTCGTATGCCTATGGTTCAGAAGAAAGTTGCAGAGTTCTTCGGTAAAGAAGCGCGTAAAGACGTAAACCCTGACGAAGCCGTAGCTATGGGTGCTGCAGTTCAAGGTGGCGTACTTGCGGGTGACGTGAAAGACGTACTGCTACTTGACGTTACACCTCTGTCTCTAGGTATTGAGACAATGGGCGGCGTAATGACTAAGTTGGTTGAGAAGAACACCACTATCCCAACCAAAGCGAACCAAGTTTTCTCAACAGCGGAAGACAACCAGAACGCGGTAACCATCCACGTTCTTCAAGGTGAGCGTAAGCAAGCGATGTACAACAAGTCTCTAGGTCAATTTAACCTAGAAGGCATTCAGCCTGCGCCACGTGGCATGCCACAAATCGAAGTGACTTTCGACCTTGATGCGGACGGTATTCTACACGTATCAGCGAAAGACAAGCAGACTGGCAAAGAGCAGAAGATCACTATCCAAGCGTCTGGTGGTCTAAGCGATGAAGACATCGAGAAAATGGTTCAAGAAGCAGAAGCGAACAAAGAAGCGGACAAGAAGTTCGAAGAGCTAGCGACTGCACGTAACCAAGCGGACCAAATGATTCACGGTACTCGTAAGCAAGTAGAAGAAGCGGGTGATGCGCTTCCAGCTGACGAGAAAGAGAAGATTGAAGCCGCGATTTCTGAGCTAGAAACAGCACGTAAAGGCGAAGACAAAGAAGCGATCGACGCGAAAGTTCAAGCACTGATGACTGCGGCTCAGAAACTGATGGAAATCGCTCAGCAGCAAGCTCAAGCGCAAGCACAAGGTGGCGAGCAAGCAAGCAGCGACGCTCAAGACGATGTGGTTGACGCAGAGTTCGAAGAAGTCAAAGACGACAAGAAGTAATTCTTGATTCGGACTTAACTTAACTATGATGCGGGCGTTTGAGGAGACTCTTACGCCCGTATGTTTGTACATTATGTCCATCTAACTAAAAGTGTCTTTTTGGTGTGGGATCGCTAAAATCCAGAGCCATTAGTTAGGTAGATATAACACCAAGCGGTGTTGACCGTTTGCAGTAATAAATTTGGTGACGAGAAACATGTCAAAACGTGATTTTTACGAAGTATTAGGCGTAAGCCGCGATGCATCAGAGCGTGATATCAAAAAGGCGTACAAACGCCTAGCGATGAAATTCCACCCAGACCGTAATCAGGGTGATGACAGCGCTGCAGATAAGTTTAAAGAAGTAAAAGAAGCGTACGAAGTTCTGCTCGATCCACAGAAGAAAGCCGCTTATGACCAGTACGGCCATGCAGCCTTTGAACAAGGCGGTATGGGAGGCGGCGGCTTCGGTGGCGGTAGTGCCGATTTCGGTGACATCTTTGGCGACGTGTTTGGTGACATCTTTGGTGGCGGTCGTCGTGGCGGCGGTCAAGCTCGCGCTCAGCGTGGCGCTGATTTACGCTACAACATGGAATTGACGCTTGAAGAAGCCGTACGTGGTGTGTCGAAAGAAATTGAAGTTCCTACGTTAGTCCATTGTGACAGCTGTGAAGGAAGCGGCGCGAAGAAAGGCACATCACCTGAAACATGTGGTACTTGTCATGGTCATGGCCAAGTTCAGATGCGCCAAGGTTTCTTTGCGGTTCAACAAACCTGTCCGACCTGTCACGGTAAAGGCAAGATCATTAAAGACCCATGTAATGTGTGTCATGGTCAAGGTCGTAAACAGAAAAGCAAAACCCTTAACGTTAAGATCCCAGCCGGTGTGGATACTGGCGATCGCATTCGTCTTTCAGGTGAAGGTGAAGCGGGAGAGATGGGCGCACCAGCGGGCGACTTGTATGTACAAGTACACGTGAAAGAACACCACATCTTTGAGCGTGATGGTAATAACCTCTACTGTGAAGTGCCTGTGAGCTTTGCTATGGCAGCGCTCGGTGGTGAGGTGGAAGTCCCAACATTGGACGGCCGAGTGAGCCTTAAAGTGCCAACGGAGACACAAACTGGTCGTATGTTCCGTATGCGCGGCAAAGGCGTAAAAGGTGTTCGTGGTGGTGGTATTGGCGATTTGATTGTCAAGCTTGTGGTAGAGACGCCAGTGAACCTCAGTGCCCGTCAAAAAGAGCTACTCAAAGAGTTTGAAGAGTCTTGCGGTGGCGAAGCAGCGACCAAGCACAAGCCTAAATCAGAAGGCTTTTTCAATGGTGTGAAGAAGTTTTTCGATGACTTGACCAGCTAACGCACAAGCTGAATTCAAAGCGGTAACACAGCAAAAAAGGTAGGAAACCGAAGGGTTATCCTACCTTTTTTACAAGTTGCAAGCGAAGGTGTTACAAAAACATCAGTAACGTTAGCGCAACACCGACACTCAGCCAGTTCAACTGGTTTAATGACATAGTCTTATCCGAATGTAACGCTGTAATAATGGATTTTTATGTGGCCAAACCCAAAACGATGGGAGTTCGTCAGTGGCGCGAAGGCAACGATTTAAATCTTACTGTCTCAATATTACGATTAAATTACATACAGACGATTTTTTATGCAGCCTTGCTCAATAGTCGATCCAAGGCTCGGCTCGATAGTAGACGTTTTAGCCACCAAAGCACTCGCGTTGGCGTGGTAATTCTGTAGCGGATTTTGGGTTTTTCGGACTCCAAAGCATGAACCACAGGCGCAATACAGGCAGAGGCGGGAAGAACAAAGCGGTTGCTTGAAGTATCGTTGCCAAGTCTTGCTAATTGTTGCTCATAGTGCGCACGATGCGCGCTCTCTTCCACCTTGATCCAGCGTTGAAATGCCACCAAGGCGTTGGCGCGAAATTGCGTCTCTATGGGACCTGGTTCGATGAGGCTGATGTGAATGTTGGTGTCGGCCAGCTCGAGTCTGAGTGTGTCTGTCCACCCCTCAAGAGCAAACTTGGAGGCGTTGTACGCGCCGCGATATTTCATCGCCGCAAAGCCAAGTACCGAGCTGTTTTGTACGATTCGCCCAGCGCCTTGCGATCTCATTATCGGCAGAGCCAAAGAAACAAGATGATGCCAGCCAAAAAAATTGCTTTCAAACTGGGCGCGCAGGGCTTCTGTCGGGAGATCTTCCAATGCCCCAGGTTGACCGTAGGCCCCATTATTGAACAGAGCATCAAGTCGGCCGTTGCTTAATGCTAAGGCTTCATGAAAGCCTGTTTCGATACTTTGTGGATCAGAGAGATCAAGTTGCACCGACAGCAACCCTTCCTGTTTCAATCGCTCGACGTCTTGTGCTTGACGACAAGACGCGATGACTTGGTATCCTCGCTGATGAAGGGCGTGGGCAACCGTATAGCCTATGCCGCTCGAGCAGCCTGTAATCAAAATGTGTTGAGTCATGTTTGTCGTATTTATGATCCGTTGTTAGCGCCCAACGGGCTGCAAAAGGTGTTTGAGGGCGGGCTCAAGTCGTGAATATTGGAAAGTGAAGCCCAGTTCGGTGAGCTTTTTGGGTTTCGCGCGGATGCTATCAAACAGTAAGGTCGCACTCTCGCCCATCACCAGTTTCATTACCCATGCCGGTGTACAAAGCACATGCGGCCGTCGCAGGCAACGAGCCAGCGTCTGACTAAACAGAGTATTGGTGACAGGGTGAGGCGCAGTGAAGTTGAACACGCCTTGGGCATGTTCGGTATCCAACAAGTAGACAATGGCACGCACCATATCCATCAGGTGTATCCAAGGCATATACTGCTTGCCAGTACCTATTGGGCCGCCTAATCCGAGGCGATAGGGGGGCAGCATTTTCTGCAGTGCCCCACCATCAGGACCAAGTACAATACCTGTTCTCATCAAACACACTCGCGTGTGCTGAGATTGTGCGCGCAGAGCGATCTGTTCCCAACGTGCACAGACTTGATGAGCGAAATCGTCATTGCTTTGCACTTGCAGACTTTCGTCAAACGGATGCGCTTGTTGGTCACCGTAGTATCCCACCGCAGAGCCACTGAGAAATACCGAGGGCGGCGCGGTGCTTGCGTGAATCAAGGCGACTAACTGCTCTGTCAGTTGCCAGCGACTCTCACAAATTAAGGATTTTTGGGTGTCAGTCCAGCGTTTGTCGGCAATGGGCTCTCCGGCTAAATTGATGACGGCGTCGAAGGGATTGAGATCATGAAAGTCGTCCAAACTGTCGATGAAGGAGAGATTGCCTTGTTTTAGGTGGGCGAGGACTTGCCGAGCGCGCGAGGGAGATCGGGTCAATACTGTCACTTCATGAGTGGTCAACTGCTTAAGCAGCTCTCTGCCAATAAACCCGGTTCCTCCGGTGAGCAAAATTTTCATTGCTGTCCCTTCTTTTTGATTTCTGGAATCATTATAGCGATCTCAAGCATGAATAGATCGCTCTTCACTCGGTTTGACCGCATCTTTGCTTATTGGCTCACTCGCCAACTCACAAAATGAAACATTCGTGCGTTCTATCGGGAGAGATGCCAGATTTATCACACTTAAGGATGAATTCCTTTGCCATGATAAATAGTGTGGATTTCATCGCAGCGGAGAGAGTATGGAAGCAATAAGGGCACTATTTCGTTCTTTAATGGGCAGCTTACGTGACTTACTGCCCATCATCGCTGTGATTGCTTTTTTCCAATTGGTCGTTTTGCAAGAGCCACTTCCCAACCTCCCTTCAATCGTATTTGGACTCGTGTTGGTGGTACTTGGGCTGAGTTTTTTTATTTTTGGCTTAGAGATGGGGCTGTTTCCCGTCGGTGAATCCATGGCGCAAGCGTTCGCGCGCAAAGGGAGTGTCTTTTGGTTGCTGCTGTTTTCGTTCTGTTTAGGGTTTGGGACCACCGTTGCTGAGCCTGCTCTGACGGCTGTTGCTTCAGAAGCCGCAGAAGTGGCGGCGCAAGGAGGGATGATTGCCGACAGGCCGGAGGCGATGGATGGTTACGCCAATGGCTTACGGTACACTGTCGCCCTCTCGGTGGGCTTTGCGATCATGTTAGGTGTGCTGAGAATTTTAAAAGGTTGGCCCATTCAGTATCTGATCATTGGTGGCTACATTGGTGTAGTGGTACTGACGATGTTTGCGCCGGAGAGCATCATTGGCGTCGCTTACGACTCCGGCGGTGTTACGACCTCCACCATTACGGTTCCTCTCGTCACGGCACTAGGGGTTGGGCTTGCAAGCGCGATCAAAGGACGTAACCCCATGATCGATGGGTTTGGCTTGATTGCGTTTGCCTCATTGCTGCCGATGATGTTCGTCATGGTATACGGCATGGTGGTGGCATGATGGAATGGCAACACTTTTTTCATACTCTGCTTGGTACCATCACCGATGTGGTGCCGATTGCGACCATTATTTTCGGATTCCAGTTTGCCGTGTTACGACGCCCGGTCACCAACCTTGCTAAGGTATTGCTCGGTTTTGTCTATGTCATTCTCGGCTTATCTCTGTTTCTTATTGGTTTGGAGCTTGCGTTGTTTCCGCTTGGCGAGACGATGGCCACTCAATTAACGGCGCCCAGCTTTATCGATCAGTTTCGAGACAACCTAACCGCACCACTAGAGTGGTTTGACTACTATTGGGTCTACTTGTTTGCCTTTTTTATCGGCTTTAGTACCACTATTGCAGAGCCGTCACTGATCGCCGTTGCCATTAAAGCCAATCAAGTCTCGGCGGGCAGTATCAGTGTCAATGGGTTGCGTATCGCGGTGGCGCTTGGGGTTGCGTTTGGTATCTCGCTTGGCAGCTACCGAATTGTGGTTGGCGATCCTATCCACTACTACATCATCGTTGGTTACATTGTGGTGGTGATTCAAACCTTTTACGCCCCTAAGCTGATTATCCCATTGGCTTACGACTCTGGCGGCGTAACGACCTCAACGGTCACCGTACCTTTGGTGGCCGCGCTTGGTCTAGGGCTTGCTTCTACCGTACCGGGCCGAAATCCAATGATCGATGGCTTTGGTCTTATCGCCTTTGCCAGCTTATTCCCCATTATTTCAGTCATGGGCTATGCACAAGTGACAGATTGGCTGAATAAACGCGCCAATCAGGAGGATGAAACTAATGCGCTTTAAACTCATTATTGCGTTTGTCGAAGACAGCAAAACCGATGTGGTGCTTGATGCGGCGCGCACTGCGGGCGCTACGGGGGCCACGGTCATTAATAATGCCCGTGGCGAAGGATTAAAACAGAAGAAAACCTTTTTTGGTTTGACGCTCGATGTGCAAAAGGATGTGCTGTTGTTTGTGGTCGAGGAGCACCTATCGAGACACATACTGGAGACGATCAACGAGGTTGGAGAGTTTGATCAAACCTCTGGGCAAGGCATCGCGATTCAAATTGATATTGAAGATGCGGTGGGGGTCGCCCACCAAGTAGAAACATTGACCAAAGTGGTGGAGGATGAGTTATGAACAGTCATGATCGAGTGCAAGTGCGGCATGTGATGGCCAATACTTATGTCATCATTGATGGTTTGACGACCGTCAAAGAGGGAATCCAGCTTGCGCGCCAACACCAAGTCAAAGCGCTGGTGGTTGATAAGCGGCATGAAGGGGATGAGTACGGCATTGTGCTGATGAACGACATCGCGAAAAAAGTGTTGGCGCAGAATCGCTCGGCAGAGCGGACGAACATCTATGAAATCATGACCAAGCCTGCACTCTCCGTCAGCCCTGATATGAATGTGAAATATTGCGCGCGCCTCTTTGAGCGTTTTGGTATCAGCCGTGCCCCTGTGATCGAACATGGCCAGATTATTGGGATGGTCAGTTACAACAACATTGTGATTAACGGCATGATCAATGATGACGATGTGTAGCTCAGTGCGTACAATAGCCTTATTTACGTTAAGGGTACGCATTAGGTGACAATTTTTATCGCGTCAGACATACACGGCAGCCTTCCTGCAGCCGAAGCACTGTTATCAGCCTTTTCAGCATCGGGTGCTAAGACTTTGGTGCTGCTTGGGGACATACTGAATCACGGACCAAGAAACCCGATCCCCGAGGGTTACAACCCGGCCGAGGTTGCCAGTCGGCTCAATGAGTTTGCCGCGCAGATCATTGCCGTGCGTGGCAACTGCGACAGTGAAGTGGATCAGATGTTGCTCGATTTCCCTATTATGGCCGATTACGCCTGGCTGGTCTTGGAGTCGGGCACTCGACTGTTTTTAACCCACGGTCATCTTTACAACGCGGACAAGCGTCCAGCTCTAAGCTCCAATGATGTGCTGGTTCATGGTCATACTCACATCCCAGTGGCGCAGCGAGATGGTGAACACTTTGTGTTTAACCCAGGTTCGGTGACCTTCCCTCGTAACGGCTTTGCGCCTAGCTACGGACTTTATGACGATGGCGAGCTGAAAACCGTCACTTTTGACGATGAGTGCATCGTGAGCTGTCAGCTGTAAACACGGAATATTTGAGAATAAGGCTAGTACACCTTTGGGCTACTTGGTATCACTGTGGCCCAAATCTCTTTGTGGATCAATGATGTCGCGCACTCGTTGTTTCAACACTTTTGCTTCTGGGAAGCCACTATCGCGCTTTCTTTCCCACACCATCACGCCATTGCAGTGAATTTCAAATCGGCCACCGGTGTCTGGGTGTAACGACAGCGTATCGATCTCTTCACTAAAGGTGTGCAGTAGCTCCTGGCTGAGCCAAGTGGCACGCAGCATCCAATTACATTGGCGACAGTAGTAAATATCAATGTGTGCTTTTAGCATATGTTCTCCACAAAGAAGGGAGCCGAAGCTCCCTAGAGGTATTAATTGGTGAACAGCACCGTCGAGCCGTGGCTGAGGCTGGTCAGAAGCAAGGTCTTCTCATTGACAATATCTATGCGGCGGCTTTGCTGAGCATCCATCCTGAAGATCTGTGTGATAAGCTCTAACTGCTGCTCGGAAAAGTCGCGCGTTTGCGCAGACGAGACATCTTTGAACTCACTTGGAGTGATCAGCAAGTAATTATCACTGATGTCCCACTTACCGCTTTCCGAGATATTGATGATGCTTTCTAGTGAGTCGGTATCTGGAAAAAGGCGGACGGTAGAGACGCGGATGTAAGTGTTATTAGGTAAATATTTAACGTTTGAAACCACGTCCACTTTACGCAAAGGACCGATATCTTGTTCATGGCGCATTTGGTCAATTAGGGTGACCATTTTCGATTGCCATTCACTTGAGGTGAGGATTTTCTCAATTTTGATATCACTGCCCCAGTAGAGCCAACTACTTAACGCAGCAGAGATAATGGCGAGGCCAGCGGCGATTCTATGATTCATGGGTAACTCCTACTGGCATACTCGAGAGAGATCGTCTTGCTCGGCAACAATGCGCAAGGTGATGTTTTCACCTGATTGTTGAAGAGAGTGAATGTAGTTCAAGACTAACTGATTGTTTTGGCCACCCGTAGCGATCACCTCTACAGGCGCTAAATCCCCTTGGCGTGTTTCGTTGTAGCGTTTGACGCACTGCTCGATAGAGGGCATCCACACGCTTAAATCTGGGTGGTTCAGCGGCGTTCTCACCGGTGTGCTATCGACTACTGTCAGCTCACGGAACTGCGTTTGCGCCGGTTTTGCTAGCAGGATAGCAAGGATAGGCAGCATGACGGTAATGACAAGCAATACCATCATCAAGGGCTTGTTGTTGGTTTTAGGTTTCTTGGTGTCCACCGTGCCGGCAGTGGTGTCAACGGTCTGGGACAATGACGCTGTTACATTCTCGTTAGTGTCGAACCCTGAAACGTTAGTATCTTGGCTGTCGTCCATCTCGTCGAGATCGTCACTGGTGACTTGAGGCAACGCTCTTTCAACCGGACAGATCAACTGGTAGCCGCGTTTAGGCACTGTTTTAACGTATTGAGGCGACTTGGTGGAGTCTTGCAATAGCTTTCTTAGCGTAGAAATGGCTTGAGTAAGGCTAGAGTCGTCAACTTCAAACCCTTGCTCTCGCCAGACGAAATCGTGCAGCTCGTTGCGGGAAACAACTTCATTGGGTTTTTCTGCCAATAAAAGGAGAATGCGACTTTCATTGCTGCCCAGACGAATCACCTCGTTGTCACTCTCTTTATCGGTTAGAGAGTTGGTGTTTGGGTCAAACGTGAAGCGGTTCGCGAGGTTGAACTTAGTACCTATGTTGCTCATTGAGGTTGGCCATTTCTATAAAAAGGTTCAAGTAACGTAATACGCATCCATTCGCCACCAAGCAGTGCTGATTGAACAAAACAGTGCAAATCTTGGCGTCTCTTTATGATTTATTCATTTTTAGATGTGCAAGAATAATCAAAATAAAACCAAAAAAACACTGTTTTTATGTTTTTTGACCTTGAATTTACACCCTCCACCCTCATCTTAACTGTCAGATTTAGCGCCAATATTCCTGCGAACAGGCAGGTGGCCTTGGAATAAAAAGCACCAAATGTGGAGTTATCATGAGCGAAACAGCAACGAATAACAAAGAAACTCGTGGTTTTCAGTCTGAAGTCAAACAACTGCTTCACCTGATGATCCATTCTCTCTACTCAAACAAAGAGATCTTTCTTCGTGAGTTAATTTCTAATGCTTCAGACGCATCGGATAAACTGCGTTTCCAAGCCTTGTCCAATCCCGGTTTATATCAAGGTGACGCCGAATTGGGTGTAAAGCTCTCTTTTGATCAAGAGGCAAACACGCTGACCATTTCCGATAACGGCATCGGTATGAGTCGTGATGACGTGATTGAACACCTAGGTACCATTGCCAAATCGGGCACTGCAGAGTTTTTCTCTAAGCTGTCGGAAGAGCAAAGCAAAGATTCGCAATTAATCGGTCAATTTGGTGTGGGTTTCTACTCCGCCTTTATCGTCGCAGATGCCGTGACGGTACGCACTCGCGCAGCTGGCCTGGCTGCCGAACAGGCGGTGCAATGGCACTCAGCAGGTGAAGGTGAGTACACCATCGAAGACATCGTCAAAGAACAGCGTGGTACCGATATCATTCTTCATATGCGTGAAGAGGGTAAAGAGTTCCTAAACGAATGGCGTTTGCGTGATGTGATCAGCAAATACTCCGATCACATCGGTATTCCAGTCTCAATCCAAACGGCCGTTCGTGATGACGAAGGCAAAGAGACCGACGAGAAGAAGTGGGAGCAGATCAACAAAGCGCAAGCACTATGGACTCGCAATAAGTCGGACATCTCAGAGGAAGAGTACCAAGAGTTTTACAAGCACGTATCGCACGATTTTGCCGATCCGCTAGTATGGAGCCACAACCGAGTGGAAGGTAAAAACGACTACACCAGTTTGCTTTACATTCCATCAAAAGCACCATGGGATATGATGAACCGTGACCACAAATCGGGTCTTAAGCTGTATGTGCAGCGTGTGTTTATCATGGATGATGCAGAGCAGTTCATGCCGTCATACCTGCGCTTTGTACGCGGCTTGATCGATTCCAACGATTTACCACTCAATGTGTCACGTGAAATTCTTCAAGACAACAAGGTGACCCAATCCCTACGTAATGCGTGTACCAAACGTGTTTTGACCATGCTTGAACGCATGGCTAAGAATGACAGCGAGAAATATCAGTCATTCTGGAAAGAGTTTGGCTTGGTGCTCAAAGAGGGCCCAGCTGAGGACATGGCGAACAAAGAGAAAGTAGCCGGTTTGCTGCGTTTTGCGTCTACGGAAGTGGACTCGGCAGAGCAAACGGTTGACCTCGCTTCTTACGTTGAGCGTATGAAAGAGGGCCAAGATAAGATTTACTACCTCACCGCAGACAGCTACGCGGCGGCAAAAAACAGCCCTCACCTTGAGCAGTTTAAGGCCAAGGGCATTGAAGTTATCTTGATGTATGACCGCATCGACGAGTGGCTGATGAACTACTTAACTGAGTTCGATGGTAAGCAGTTCCAGTCCATTACGAAAGCGGGTCTCGATCTTAGCCAGTTCGAAGACGAAGCGGAGAAAGAGAAACAAAAAGAGACCGAGGAAGAGTTTAAGTCGGTTGTCGAGCGCACTAAGGCTTACTTAGGCGATCGCGTGAAAGAGGTTCGCACCACCTTTAAACTCGCATCGACGCCAGCGGTCGTTGTTACCGATGATTTCGAAATGGGGACACAGATGGCCAAACTGCTGGAAGCCGCAGGTCAAGCCGCGCCAGAAGTGAAGTACATCTTTGAACTTAACCCAGAGCACGCGCTGGTTAAGCGTATGGCGGATGAGGCCGATGAGGAAGCCTTTGGCCGTTGGGTCGAGGTACTGCTTGGTCAAGCCATGCTGGCAGAGCGTGGTTCGATGGCGGACCCGTCTCAGTTCCTTGGCGCCATCAATACCCTTTTGACTAAAGGATAATGGCATAACGTCGTGCAAAAGCCCGTATCTTACGGGCTTTTTACGTCTATTGGTTCGAATCTGCAGGAAGTTGTGAGAACCTTGCACTCAAAATGCATAAAAACTCATGATGTTGCAGGCGAATGTGAGTGTTTAAGCATTCTTTAGTCGTAATAGGCGCGTTGCGCCTAAATTGTATGATAGAATGCCAACTTGAAACCGATCAAACAGGCGTGTAATGTGCACGCCTGTTTTACTGTTTATTATGACAGTATCTATTGTAAACCGTGTTTGTATGAGGACGTTGTCCATTGTGCCTTGCAAGACGCAACGGCTGATTATGACAACCGTTATACCGAAACTTACCGATGATCTGGCTCCAAGTGGCAAGCCGCTGTGAGCTTCGGTATAAACCATTATTATCTTAAGAGGATTTAACATGCGCATCATTCTTCTAGGTGCTCCAGGTGCAGGTAAAGGCACACAGGCTCAATTCATCATGGAGAAGTACGGTATTCCACAAATCTCTACTGGTGACATGCTGCGTGCTGCGATCAAAGCAGGGACAGAGCTTGGTAAGCAAGCGAAAGCTGTGATTGATGCTGGTCAACTAGTATCGGATGAAATCATCCTGGGTCTTATCAAAGAGCGTATCGCTCAAGACGACTGTGAGAAAGGCTTCCTTCTAGACGGCTTCCCTCGCACTATCCCTCAAGCGGATGGCCTGAAAGAGATGGGTGTTGATGTTGATTACGTGATTGAGTTTGATGTCGCTGACGATGTGATTGTTGAGCGTATGGCGGGCCGTCGTGCTCACCTAGCGTCAGGCCGTACTTACCACGTTGTGTACAACCCACCAAAAGTGGAAGGTAAAGATGACGTGACGGGTGAAGACCTTGTGGTTCGTGATGACGACAAAGAAGAGACCGTTCGCGCTCGCTTAGGTGTCTACCACGATCAAACTGCGCCACTGATCGAATACTACGGGAAAGAAGCGGCAGCAGGTAACACTAAGTACTTGAAATTCGATGGTACTAAGCAAGTGGCGGAAGTGAGCGCTGATATCGAGAAGGCATTAGCATAATAGGCAATACCTATTATCATCACTTTTGTGAAATTTGTTATAGTGAAGCGACCTAATCAGGTCGCTTTTTTTATATTTCTCTTGAACTTAACGCGGCTAGGCAACGTATCTTTCAGACAATTAAGACTGGATTCAACACAGGATCGGCGGACTCTATGCAGAATAAAAAACAACAAGGTGTGCTATTGGTCAACTTGGGCACACCCGATGAACCTACCGCACCAGCCGTGAAGCGCTTTCTAAGTCAGTTCCTTCATGATCATCGCGTCGTCGACATGAGCCGCTGGCTGTGGTGCCCTATTTTACATGGTGTGATATTGCCCATTCGCTCGCCCAAAGTCGCCAAGTTATATCAAAGCGTTTGGATGGAAGACGGGTCGCCGTTGATGGTGTACTCTAAGCGCCAAGCGGCGCGTCTGGCTGATTTTTTATCGATGCCAGTGGAGCTTGGCATGACTTATGGCAATCCTAGTCTGCAATCTGGCGTTGAGGCACTGCTTGTACAAGGCGTCGAAGAGATCATTGTGCTGCCTCTTTACCCTCAGTATTCCGGCACCACCACTGGCGCGGTCAACGATGGCTTAGCGAAAGCCTTTAAAACGATGCCCGTGTTACCCAATTATCGAATGCTGCGCGACTATCACGATCATCCTCTGTATATCAAAGCGCTGGCGGCCAGTGTTGAAGCCTCTTGGCGCCAACATGGGCGTGGGGATTACTTGCTCTGTTCGTATCATGGCATCCCTAAACGCTACGCTGATAACGGTGACATCTATCCACAGCACTGTTTGCGAACCACTGAGCTTTTGGGTAAGGCGCTGGGATTAACCAGTGAACAAATTGGCACCACGTTCCAGTCGCGCTTTGGTCGAGAAGAGTGGCTTCAGCCCTATACGGACAAAACCATTGAACAGTTACCGAGCGCTGGCATCAAAAAGCTCGATATTATGACCCCCGCCTTTTCTGCCGATTGTTTGGAAACCTTAGAGGAAATTTCCGAGCAGTGTCGAGAGTTGTATGAAGAGCATGGGGGAGAGCAGTTTAATTTTATTCCTTGCCTCAATGATGATGAGCTGCATATCGAGATGATGGCAGCCTTAGTTCAAGGAGAATGATGAGAGGCGATGTTAAGCCAGCCAAGAGCCTGATATGGTCTTGGCTGGCTTTTTTGTATCTCGTGTCAGCTGCCTTGATCGTGACTGACTCACTTTTTACTCTTTCGCTTCATAATGACGGTATTCAAATACCTGCCCTTGCTCATTGAACGCATACACTGAATAGGCGTCGCTTTTCTCTCCATATTCCATACCGGGTGAGCCCATCGGCATGCCTGGCACCGCTAATCCTTTTGCCCCTTTGGGAGGGTTGGCGAGAAACGCTTGAATGTCACTGGCGGGGATGTGGCCTTCAAATACATAACCGTCGATTTCTGCGGTATGGCAAGAGGCAAGCTGCGAGGTAATACCGAGCTGTTCTTTAATTGGGTTCATGTTGTCATGCAGTACTTCTTTGACGGTGAACCCTGCCTGCTCCATGTGTTTGGTCCACTCACTACAACAGCCACAGTACGGCGATTTATGGTTGACCACATCGGCCGCCAGTACCTGCGGCGCTATAGTGAGTAGGGCGGTCAACATTGAAGTTTTCAGCAATCTGTTCATGAGCGATCTCCAAGCTGAGTTGAGGTTTTAAAAAGTCGAAGTCGATTGGCGTTGCTGACAACAGTAATCGACGATAAAGCCATCGCTGCGCCAGCAATGACGGGGCTGAGCAAGAAACCAAAGAGTGGGTATAACACGCCAGCGGCGACGGGAATGCCCAGTGAGTTATAGATGAAAGCACCAAATAAGTTCTGTTTCATGTTTTTGAGAGTGGCTTTAGAGAGCTCGATGGCCTGCACCACCGCCATCGGCGAGGCGTTGAGTAACGTCATTTGCGCGCTTTCAATTGCCACATCACTGCCACTGCCCATTGCAATACCGATGTCTGCTAAGGCGAGCGCGGGTGCATCGTTGACGCCATCACCGACCATGGCGACACGTTGACCGCGCACTTTCAGTGACTCAATATGCTGCGCTTTTTGATCTGGCAGCACTTCGGCGATGACGTCATCAATACCGAGCTGCTTTGCGATGGCGTTGGCGACATGGGCGTTGTCTCCAGTCAGCAGCACAGGGGTAATCCCCATATTTTTTAAAGTGGTTATCGTTCGCGCGGAATCAGGTTTAATGCCATCGGCGATCGCCATCACACCGACAACCTGCTCATCCAAAGCAATAATGATTGGCGTGTAAGCCTGGTCAGCCGCCCGTTTAATGTCTGCGTCGGCGAGGCTAAGATCCCAGCCTTGTGCCTTGGCATAGTTGAGAGAGACAGCACTTAGAGATTGCTTTTGATAGTGTCCGGTCACCCCTTGTCCGCGTAGGTTAGTGAAGTGTGTGATAGGCAGCGGTGTGATGTGTGATGCTTGGGCGTAGTGCACGATCGCTTTTGCCAATGGGTGTTCCGAGTGACGTTCGATACCCGCGCTGAGACCTAAAAGCGTCTCGTCATCGATATGGTAGCGGGCGTGAAACTGCACTTCAGGTTTACCTTGCGTCAAGGTGCCCGTTTTATCAAAGACGACCGTATCGATGCGACTGGCCGACTGCAACACATCCGCATCTTTAATTAAGATCCCTAGCTCCGCCGCTTTGCCAATCCCAACCGTCACAGACAGTGGCGTCGCAAGGCCGAGCGCACATGGACAGGCGATAATTAATACTGTGGTCGCCGTGACCAGCATATAGCTGGCTTTGGGCTCAGGGCCAACAAAGAACCAGACCGCGGCCGCAATCAGAGCAATCGCGACGACGATAGGCACAAAAACGGATGAAATCTGATCGGCCAGTTTGGCAATCTGGGGTTTACTGCTTTGCGCGTCTCTGACTAATTTGATGATTTTTGCCAGCATGGTTTGACTGCCTACGCTGGTGGCTTGATACAGCAAGCTACCATCTTGGTTCAAGGTACCGGCATGTACGGTGTCACCGCTGCGTTTGAAGACTGGGATCGGCTCACCGGTAAGCATTGACTCATCGACATAGGACTCCCCGTCAGTGACAACGCCATCGACCGCGAACTGAGCCCCAGGCATGACGCGCAGCATCATACCTTGGGTGATCTGGTCGATAGGGATGGTTCGTTCACCTTGCTCGTCGACCAACAGCGCGTCGTTACTTTGCAAATTGATCAGTGCTTTAAGCGATTGGGTAGTCTTGGCTTTCGCTTTCGCTTCAATATAGTGGCCGAGCGAAATCAGGCCGATAATCATGGCACTGGCTTCAAAGTAGACGTGTCTTGAGGCAACAGGGAACCACTGTGGCATGACAACCACAAGCATCGAAAAGAGCCAGGCAGCGCCAGTGCCCAGAGCGACTAAGGTGTCCATGGTCGCTCGTTTATGGCGCAGTGCCGCGATAGCGTTAACAAAAAATCCTCTTCCTGCACTCGCCAGTAGCGCAAAACAGATCAAGCCAACAACGCCCCACGCCCATTGGTCGCCGCGGTTTTGGATCATCATACTGCCACCGAGAACACCCCATAGCATGAGCGGCGCTCCGACGATTAAACCGGCCAGTGCGCTACGCTTGTGCTGCGCTTGCTGCTTTGCCAAATTTGCCGCTTGCTCGTCCTGCTGGGTGTTAGGATCGGCGATATGTGTGGCTTGATAACCTGCGCTCTGGCTCGCTTCTACAAGATCAGCCAGTATCTGTGCGCTTTCTCGTTTGCTGGATACTGAGGCGGTTTGCTCGGCTAGGTTAACGCTGACTCTGTTCACGCCCTCGACGGAGAGTAAGGCTTTTTCCACTGAGCTGACGCAACTGGCGCACGTCATCCCTGAAATAGCGAAATAGAGGCGGTGCTCATTACTATCTCTTTGCGAGGTGCTCTGCGGTTCATCGCCACTCTCCTTGATAGGCTCTTCACTGATAGGGTCTTCACTAACTGTGTCTTCCAATATGAGCGGGGAGTCTTCAATCGGCACTGCGTCGTAACCCATCTCTTGCACTAGGGCGGTGATCTCGTCTGCTGTGAGTAGACCGGTCACGGTGAGCTTGGTGGTGGAGATATCGACATCACCGATAGATGGATGGGATTCGAGCGCCGTTCGCAGCTTGGCGACGCATCGGCCACAGTTTAGCCCTGAGAGTGAAAACGCATAGCTTGTTCCTGATTGATAGCCTAAAGATGCCACCGTTTTCGCCAGTTCGCCATACGGGACGTGACTTTCGACTTCAATGTGTTTTTTCGATACGTCGAGGACGGTGAGCGCATGATGCTCTATCAGCGCTCGCTCTACTTTGCGTGCGCAGCCCATGCAACTCAAACCTTGTAATGGAATATCAAATCTGTACATAGCGACGGCCTTTCACTGTCATTCGATGTGAGTTCGATAAGCATAAACCTTCCCTCAGGGGAAAGGTCAAGCATTGGAGCCCGAATGACGTCAAATTCGTTGAAATCAACGTATCAAACAAAATCAGTGACTTGCATCAAGTGAGATCGTGTTCACCCTTTTTTTACTATAAATATAAAGTGAGCTAAATAAACGCAAATAGGCTTTGACGGCGTTAACAATCTCACCGCTTTGCAGGGAGAAAAAGCTCAAAATTGCCGTTTTTATCGCTTTAGGTTTTTATTAACCCATTGAAATATCGTTGATTTAGATATTCTCTCAATGACAAATTTGAAGTGAGTCGAAAAATAATTTGGTTTGTTTTTTGAGGCGAAAAAAGTTTGCCAAGATGAGCCCGTCCATAAAGAGTCCTCACCACTGTGAATTCATCAGCGCGGTGGTGAGGCAAGAGAAAAATTCAAAAAATGACTATATAGGGGTTAATCTTATGTCTCACTTTAAAAAAACGTTTCTTAGCGCAGCGGTTGCTGCGGCGACTCTGACTGCGGGCGCTGCACACGCTTACATGTTAGGTGACCCAAATGATGCCAATGTTGAAGTGTATGGTGTGGTCTCCATTTCAGCGGTGGATTACGGCGCATCGAATGATGCAGGGCCGGATGCAGGCTGGGCACTAGAGAATGAAACGCGTGTTGGTTTTCGCGCTGCGAAAGTGATGACGGACAGCGTCACGGCATTTGCTCAAGTGGAATCGGGTTGGGTTCTGGATGACGGCGCTAAGCTCGGCAACCGTGATACCTTCGTTGGCCTACGCGGCGATGATTGGGGCTCCGTGCGTTTTGGTCGTATGTTGACACCTATGTATGAATTGGTGGACTGGCCATACTCAGCATCGAACTTAGGCCGCACATTTGACCGCGCATGGCGAAGCGGTGAGCGTTACCATTTTGACCGTAAGAGCCAAATGTTCCGCTACGATTCGCCAGTGATCGGTGAGATGGTGAAATTTAGTTTAGCTGGTGGTAACGGTAGCGAAAATCACGAAGATTCGAACTTCTTTGGTGGTTCTATCTCTGTGACGCCAATGGATATGTTGACCCTGCATGCGGCGTTTGAAACCGCAGAAGGAACGACGTTTGAAGGTGGCGAATCTGGCATTTGGGATACGAACAACCCAGATCCAAATGGTCAGCCTTCATGGAAACCAGGAATTGCAGCATCAATTGGTGACACTGATGCGTACTTTGTCGGTTTTGAGCTTCGTCCACTCGACAACTTCAACCTCTTGGGGGCGTACAAATCTGGCTCTTACGACTCGACCAACAATGGTGGCGGCTACGGCTACAAAGAGCGTGAAATCGACGCTTACTCCATTCAAGCGAACTACTACTTTGGCAATGCCAATATTCGTGTCGGCTACGCGGATCAAACCGGTAAGCAAGATGGCCGAAAAGATAAGGATCTGGATTCTACCTCTATCAGTGGTGAATTCGGTTACTCATTTAACTCTGTCTACACCTTCGTTCGTTTAACACAACAAGACGACGCAGCGTTTGATGACGATTTGATGATTCGTATCGGTACCGAATGGGTATTCTAATTTAGAGCAAGAAAGGCAAGGCGGGCTCTGTCCGCCTTTTGTCGTTTTTGTACTTTTGCCACTGCTATGTGTTTGCCATTATAAAAATAGAGGAAAGATCGTGATGAGATCATTAACGCTGCTTAGTTTGTTTATCTGTCAGTCACTGTGGGCCAGCGTGCAATTGACGACCGAGGGGCGAGTGGAGGTATTAGCGCTCAACTCAACCGATACCATCGTTCATGTTAAACCGGGTGAATGGCAACTGCCCAACGGCACCAATCAACTGTTAGTGCGAGTCAGTGGGATGATTGACACCAACGGAGGTAAACAGAAGTTTAATGGCTTACCTCTAGTGGTCACATTTGAGGCGCACGATCAAGCGGTGACTATTGCAGAACCCTTTGTTATCCGCGATCAAAGAGGGGTAGAGCGGTATAAACGGGCACCGAGTGTCCATCTACACGTCAATGGCCAGCCTTTGCCGTATCAATCCGATGAAATCTACGACCAAAGTTTTTCTCTGACCAAAAATTACGATGAAATGTTAGCAAGCTACAACGAACTTGGTGATGGTAAAGCGCAGCTACGCACCTCAACATTAAAATCAACTGCGACAGCTGCTACGTCTCCAGCGCCATCCGACGTTGTTCTAGAAGCGACGCCGAGTTTGACGGATAAGGAGGAATCGAGACGCACATCGCGGTTGCAACATGATTTTCTCACGCTTCCAGCCTCAGAACGCCAAGAGTTTCTCTCCTGGGCAGTAAAACACATTAACCACGGATTGTAGATTTACATATCGGTGGTAAAATAACGCGCAATTTTGGCGTCACACTCCTCGCAAACGGAAGGCGGCGCAGTCATTCAGACAATCAAGGTATTTTACATGACGGTTAAAACTCGTTTTGCTCCAAGCCCGACAGGCTACCTCCATGTGGGTGGCGCTCGTACTGCTCTTTATTCTTGGCTCTACGCAAAAAGCCAAGGCGGTGAATTTGTACTTCGTATTGAAGACACCGACCTTGAGCGTAATTCACAAGAAGCTGTCGATGCGATTCTTGAAGGTATGCAATGGATGGGACTTGAGTGGGACGAGGGCCCGTACTACCAATCCAAGCGTTTTGATCGTTACAATGAAATGGTCGACAAACTGCTGGCTGAAGACAAAGCGTACAAATGTTACGCACCGAAAGAGCTGCTTGACGAAATTCGCGCAGAACAAGAAGAAGCAAAGCAGATGCCGCGCTACGACGCCAACCACCCGAAAATTATCGCTGCCAACGCGGCAGCAAAAGAGGGTGATCCGTGTGTGATTCGTTTCCGCAACCCGAAAGAAGGCAGCGTAGTGTTTGACGACCAAATTCGCGGCCGCATCGAAATTGGTAACGATCAGTTGGATGATCTGATTATCCGTCGTACGGATGGCGCGCCAACCTACAACTTTGTGGTTGTTGTCGACGATTGGGACATGGGCATCACTCACGTTGTTCGCGGTGAAGACCACATCAACAACACGCCTCGTCAAATCAATATTTACAAAGCGCTAGGTGCACCCGTGCCAACGTTTGCCCACTGTGCCATGATTCTGGGTGATGACGGTGCGAAGCTGTCAAAACGCCACGGTGCGGTCTCTGTGATGCAATACCGTGATGAAGGTTATCTGCCGAATGCACTCAACAACTACCTAGTGCGTTTGGGGTGGTCTCATGGCGACCAAGAGATCTTCTCACGCGAAGAGATGATTGAACATTTCTCCTTGAAGGCGATTTCTAAGTCTGCTTCTGCGTTTAACACAGACAAGTTACTTTGGTTGAACAACCACTACATCAAAACCTCCGATCCAGCGTACGTTGCAACGCATCTTCAATGGCATTTGGATAACCAAAAACTTGATATCTCAAATGGCCCTGCGATCACAGATGTGATTCAACTGGTCGGCGAGCGTTGTCACACATTAGTGGAACTGGCTGAGCAAATTCGATACTTCTACGAAGATTTTTCGGAGTTTGAAGCCGGGGCGGCGAAGAAGCACCTTCGTGGCGTTGCCAAAGAACCTCTGCAACTTGCTCTAGAGAAAGCCAAAGCCCTGACAGAGTGGACAACCGACAACATCAAGCAAGCGATCATTGCGACTGTGTGTGAAGAGCTTGAGATCGGCATGGGTAAAATTGGTATGCCGCTGCGCGTCGCTGTGACTGGCGGTGGTCAATCACCATCAGTGGATGCCGTGATGGCGCTTATCGGTAAAGAACGCGTTGTCGCTCGTATTGAATTGGCACTTGCTTTTATTGCTGAGCGTGAAGCGAACGCGTAAATCGCGCGTTAAGTAGATCAAGACACTAGCCGCAGTGGTTAATCTCTGCGGCTTTTTTACATCTATGGTGTGTTCACTAGTTTTGGGTTTCTTTGTTTAACTAATCACTGACTTATCAATATAATTTTTCACGATATTTTAACCTTTGAGACAAGACATTTGGTCATTCTTCACATATTCTGAAAGGGTGTCTTCCAATGGAAGTGGTGGTCAACGGACCGCGCATTAAGGAGAAAATAAATGAAAATAAAAACAGTAGCAGTGGTTGTAGCAAGTGCTCTCGCTTTCTCTTCAGCGCCTTCATTCGCTGATGTGTACTTAGGGGGTAAAGTCGGTAAATCTTGGTTAAATGATGCGTGTGATATGACCGCAGATTGTGATGATGATGCTATCACAGGTGGTGTGTTTGCAGGTTACCAATTTGTGGACTGGCTTGGCCTAGAAGCCGGTTATGACTATCTCGGTAAATACACCGCTGATGGTATTGCTGACGAGTCCGCCAGCGCGTTTACCCTTGCGCCAAAACTCAGTGTACCTCTGACCGATGTGATTTCACTCTACGGTAAAGTCGGCGGTGCCTATGTCGATTATGGAAGTGAGAATGATGCGTCATTCTTAGGGGCTGTGGGTGTTGAGCTCAATGCGAACAAGTCCACTGGTGTGCGTATTGAATATCAGCGCTTGACTGACGTAAATAACAACTCAGCTCGTGCAGCCGTGAACTCTGCTACGATGAATTTCGTTTACCGTTTCGGTGCGAGTGAGCAGCCGATGACAACGGAAGAGCCCGTCGCCGAGGTGATGGCAGCAGAGCCAGTGAAAGAAGTGGTCGCTGAGCCAGCAACCAAGAAGTTCACTGCGCAATTGGTTGATGCCGGTATCTTCGAAGTGAACAGCGCTGAGCTAAAGTCAGAAAGTGTCGCGATGCTCGACAAACTTGTTGCCATGATGAAGCAGTATCCGCAATCTACCGTTACCATTACAGGTCACACGGACTCCACAGGTTCAGCGGCGTACAACCAGACGTTGTCAGAGAAGCGTGCCCAAGCGATCGCGGGCTTACTTGAAAATGAAGGCATCGATGCTTCGCGCATCACTGCAGAGGGCAAAGGTGAATCTAGCCCTATCGCGTCAAATGAGACTAGCGAAGGTCGTCAAAAGAACCGTCGCGTCGAAATCAACGTTCCTGAGTTTGAATACGAAGAGTAAGTTGATCACTATGTTGATAGTAAAGCCTTGGCATCTGCCAAGGCTTTTTACGTTATGGCTTGAGAACGTAGTTTGATTATTTGAGAGCGATACTCGTTAAGCGGCCCATGAACTCAAGTATTTCAAGATTATCCTTATTGGCTTCCAATAGGGCTTTTTTGGTTTTGGTGTAGGCACCCAAGCGACCATGCTTTTTGATAGAACAGACGACACTTTTATAGATTAAACGGCCATTGTCATCGTAGTTTCTCCATGCGGCGATATAGCATTCGTCTCTCGCCTCCGGATCGTGTTTTGTTGGTCGAGGTTTATAAATAATTTTAGGTTCCAGTGAGTGGGGGAGGCGCGTGATCAGATAGGGGTCTTTGAGGATGCGACGCCAGAATTTGCCCCACATTTCGCTACCCAGCTCATTTCTCAGGCGAATCGCTTTTTGCAGGCCTTTTTTTTCACCGATACGAACATAACCAACCGAACGGTGCAACACCTTATCATCCGGCGTATGGATATGAATTTTGTAGGCGGTTTTCGCTTTTGAAATAAAACGATGACCTGTATTGGTAATGAGGTTGCTTTTTGTCATTGTGCGGTTATCTACAACTTTGTTAATTACTAGTTTAGAAGAGATTCGCCGCAAGGGAAAATAGAGAGTAAAAGTAATTGCGCAGAGGCTCACAATGAAAGAAAAGAGCGAGTGGATACTCGCTCTTGAATATTGGCGCTCCCGACAGGATTCGAACCTGTGACCTGCCCCTTAGGAGGGGGCCGCGCTATCCAGCTGTGCCACGGGAGCTCAGGGGTATGATACCCCAAATTATGCTGTTGTTAAGGGGTAACACTATGATCTGATTTACTTTTGAACATCGCTAGAGCAGTTTGTGCATTACATCGCCAATTTGAATGCTGCCCAGTAGCTCGGGTTGGTCAATGGTAAGCTCTGCTTCGTTTTCATACACACGAGATACCGTCAGTGTGATGTCCGTTTCTGTGACTTTATTGCGTGGTAACCCACGTTGGTCGATGAAAGAACCTGTATGCCATAGCTGCAACTTGTCGCCTTCGACGACGCCATGCACACGACCGAGATCCATGGTGATGGTGTTGCCCCACTTGGCGACCACTTCAGGTAAGGTGATTTTACAAGAGATTTCAGATTCAAGATCCAACATGATGTTTCGGCTTACGCGCAACATCATACTGCCGTAGGTCGACGCCCAAAAACGTGCGCTCTTAGTGTCCACTTGGCTGGTTTTAGGGAACGGCCATTTTGCCACTTCACGATAGTTGCGGTGGTAAACCTCATTACCCGTTTTGCCGTCGTACACCGTCATCTCGAGTGAGAACTGTCGGTTAATGATGTCGTCTTGCAGCAATTTTTGTTCAATGGTCGCTGTCAAGTCGTTGATAACGCCGCCAATGATGTACTGCGCGCCAGTATCTTGCGCGATCATTTTTAATCTTTCTGGGTAATCTTTGTTGATTTCAAAATCTGTGGTGCCTACCGATACAAAACTTGCCGATTCATTGTCGAGTTGGCGGTTGATGACTTGGGCGAAGTCGTCCCCGACACTATAGATTTGCCCCATGACAGCTTGCTGGGGGGAAGCTAAATCGATATTGCCGACTAAGAGGGTCTTCTTGTATTGACTCACGTGGCAACCTGTTGCCGATGGATAGATGTCAATACGCGCACGTAAGTACATGGTGCCACTGCGTACTCTCTGCTCCTCAATCAAGATGTAACGCACTTCACTGTTAGTAAATTGATACTCTTTTTGCGATGTCTCCAAGAAGGGACGCAAGTTACTAATGCTGCCGATGTCAGCGCCAGAAAAGCTGACTGCTTTATAAAGCGCATCTTCTAACGCATGTATTCTTGCCACCTCTTCTGATGACACCACGGTAGCGACGCCGGTGACCTCATACCAGCCTGCATTCGCGATCGAGGAGAAGAGGCTAAGATACAAGCCAGAGATAACGGTCAGAAGTGTTTTTTTCATGTTCGATTACCAACTTGGTTCGTTTTTTGCTTAGTTAATCTTAGCTGATTTAGGCATTGTGATTCTAAATGATTGCACAATTAGAAAAGCAAAGAGCGTTCCACTTTTTCAATTAAAAACGGTCGGAACGAAGAATGCCTAGGGTTATCGGAGATAAGAGAATGAAAAAATGGTTATTGCTTGTACCAGTCGTCATGCTGACGGCTTGTGCTTACGCCCCAATATACAACGGTAAAGAAGCTTACCGTGGTTCACAATTTATGTTGATGGAAAGTCCGCGTCATACTCTTGACTTCTTTGTTGAGAGCATGACAGAAGACTTGATGATTTCAAACACGAGTGTATCAGCACGAACGCCCATCGCCGTGACCTCTTTTGTCGACTTGCAAAACATGGATGCGACGAACTGGCTTGGAAATTCAGTGTCAGAGGGGTTCATCCATCAGTTTCAACGCCGCGGTTTTAAAGTTGTTGATTTCAAAACTACGGGATCGATTCAGGTCACACATTCGGGTGATTTTGCGTTTAGCCGCGATTGGAAGGATCTTGCTCAGGAGCAAGATATCCAGTATGTGTTAACGGGCACGATGCTTCGCCAAGAAGGGGGGGTGATCGTGAATGCGCGAGTTGTGGGGATGCAGTCTAGAGTTGTTGTCGCCACCGCTCAGGGTTTCTTACCGGCTGACCGAATTGGTCGCGATTTGGATACATTGAATAGTATCCGGACTCAAGATGGAGTGTTGATTCGTTCTGATCCAACGATGACTCAGCCATACACTGTTATTTTGCGACCTTAGTAGGGAGACATGATGAAAAAAGCGATGCTACTGATAGTTGCTCTCATTATGATGGGCTGTCAGCCGATTCAAAACATGCGGCCTGAAGATTGGCTCACGGCTGTTGGTTACGCAAGCATTAGTGAGCAAAAAGGCAACAATGAAGAAGAGAAGCAAGTTCGGGCGATGAGAGCCTCTAAGATCGATGCCTATCGAGAGCTCGCCGAACAGGTGTATGGTTTGAGAGTGAGTGCCAGAGCAGATTTGAAAGATCAACGCTTAGGGACAGAGCTGACATCGGGAGCCGTAGATGGGGTCATTCGTGGTGCTGAAGTAGTCCGTAGTTATAAAGTCGGTGACAGTTACGTCACGGAGCTTCGACTTGATGTCAAAAAAATGAATCAGTTGCGAGACTACGGGGAAGTGCAGCAAGTTCCAGAAAAACGCCAGCAAACGTTGTTCTAGCCCCATTTTTTCTCTGATTTCCGATATAAAAACGGCGCTCTTATGAGCGCCGTTTTTATATCATCCTAGCAACTTTAGGCTTTAATATTAGTGCCAAGGGTGGTGACGTTACTGGTTTGCCCTTCGGCAGTGTACGTCATACCAAGCTTGCCCTGGGACTGTTTCATGAGATTGTTGAGTTTATTGAAGCTCAATTGAGCACGTTGCAATGCTTCACCGTTAACGGCATTGGCCTGCTGGCAATCAGAGATGATGCTGCGGATCTTGTCGACCAGAGGGCTCAACTCTGGATCGCTCGTCAGCGTCTCAACATCGGGGTGTTTCTGAATGCGTTGATCGGTTTGTTGAAGCTTAGAGATAAGATCAACCTTCGCTTTCGCAACCTGTTCGATATCTTTAGAGACGCGACTGGCTATCGCCACTTTTTCTTGCTCTAACAGTGCCGACAATTCGGTTGCGCTTTGCAATTGGAATTCTACAAGCCCTTTTAACGCTGCCATGGTGATATTGTTTCTTCAGTTCCGAATTCAGTGGTTAAAAACCACCAAGCTCTCTTTCGAATTTCATCATGTTGTCAGCCAGCTTTTCCGGATCCACGGAATAAGAGCCGTTTGCAATCGCTTCTTTGATTGCCGCCACTTTTGCTTTATCAAAGCTGGGTTGACTTGCCATTTGGTTATGCATCTCGCCCACCGCTTTTCCTTGTGTGCTGAGGGACACCGAGTCTTGCGCCACACCCGACTTGCTCGAAGAGTCACTTGTGCTGGATGTTGCGTTCGTTTCACTACGCGAGGGGCTACGAGTGGACGTGGTTAACGTCTGCCCTGCACGAATGTTATCAATACCTGCCATGTTTGAGCCTTTTAATTAGAGGATGACCTGTACTGTCACTATCGACTACAGGGCGAATAACTTTAGTGCTTTTTCAACCAAAGTTAAAAAATAACCGTGACTTCTGAAATGCCTGTTACTCTACCCTCAATTATACGGTTGGATTTACTATTTTTCACTCTTATCTGCTCACCATGAGATCCATCTGTCAAAGCCACGCCTTTGGTGGTGATGGTCATACCAGACTGTACGGCGCGAATGGTGACGGTTTCATTGCGGCACACCACGCAAATATCACGGTTTTCGACTACGTCACCCGCGTTCATGTTTTTTTTTGCTTTGGCTCCTATGACCGCATCTAGCGAGGAAAAACCTTGCCGTCTGAAGCGTTGCAAATCGACCATGCTGATTGTAATGTCGTGCGGTGCAATGATTTGCCCACGGGAAATAGGGCTCAGTAGAGTGACTTGTGGACCGGTTCTCGTCAGGCGAACAGGCACATAGACCCGCCAGTTATCCGCTTCACACTCGACTTGGACGGTAATATTACTGGCCATCGGGTTGGTGGAGCTAGAGGATGCCAAGAACGGCTCGGGGCAATCTGTGGCAAAAATACGACTATCGATGGAGGCGGCGTCTGCCTCCAAAGTACCACCTGTCGGCCATTCAACATTGGCTAATATGTACTCTTGAGCGGCATTTTGTATGGCAAATATCTGAGCTTCGGTAGCGGAATTGACTGAAAAGCTAAAGAAAATACACAAAACACCGATAGACGTATAAACTCTTTTAAATAAAGCTCTACACTTAGTGAAAGAACAACTAGTGGAAATTGAACAAAACTGTGATTTTAGGTTCTTCATTCTGTTTCCTAGAATTTCTTAGCTTGTAGTAGACTATCATTTTTTGACACGAAAGTTTTAGATGGAGATGAGCTTATGACCGGTATTCTTGATTCTGTGAATCAGCGTACGCAACTCGTCGGTCAAAACCGATTGGAACTCCTTACCTTCCGCCTGATGGGGCGTCAGCGTTATGGAATAAACGTATTTAAAGTAAAAGAGGTGCTCCAATGTCCTAAGCTTACTTCTATGCCAAATCTGCACCGTTTGGTGAAAGGGGTCGCCCACATTCGTGGCCACACGGTTTCTGTCATTGATTTAAGTTTAGCCATCGGTGGACGTCCGACCACCGATGTAGAAAAAGCTTTCGTTGTCATTGCCGAGTTCAACCGCTCTATTCAAGCGTTTTTGGTTACCTCTGTAGAGCGCATCATCAACATGCATTGGGAAGCGATCTTGCCGCCGCCAGATGGCGCAGGTAAAGCAAACTACCTCACCGCGGTCACCAACATCGATAACGAGTTGGTAGAAATTCTCGATGTAGAGAAAATCCTTGCAGAAATCGCGCCGGTTGATGAAACCATGGATGCATCCATCGGTGAGGAAATCGCCCAAGCAGAGACAGAAAAACAGATCGTTCGCCGAATTCTCATTGCCGACGACTCCACTGTGGCACGTAAGCAGGTAGAAAGAGCGATTACTTCAATAGGCTTTGAGGTCATTGCGGTTAAAGATGGGAAAGAAGCGTACGAAAAGCTGGTGGAAATGGCCGCGGAAGGTAGTATTTATGACCAGATTTCCTTGGTGATCTCAGACATCGAAATGCCAGAGATGGATGGATACACATTAACGGCCGAAATTCGCCGCAATGCCGATTTGAAAAATTTGTACGTTATCCTTCACTCATCACTCAGTGGTGTCTTTAACCAAGCGATGGTTGAGCGGGTAGGCGCCAACTCATTTATTGCGAAATTCAATCCTGATGAGCTAGGTAATGCAGTGAAATCTGCGCTGACTAACTAAAGAGAACTGAATGACAGCCATAACAATAAGCGATCAAGAATATCGTGATTTCAGCCGTTTCCTCGAAGCGCAATGTGGCATTGTGCTTGGCGATAGCAAGCAGTACCTCGTTCGGAGCCGCTTGAGTCCGTTGGTGACCAAGTTTAAGTTGGCCTCTTTATCTGACCTGTTGAGAGATGTCGTCACTGGGAGAAACCGTGAGCTGCGTGTTGCCGCTGTAGATGCGATGACAACCAACGAAACCTTATGGTTTCGTGATGGTTACCCATTTACAGTATTGGCCGACAAGCTTCTGCCCGAAGTGGCCGCGAATAAGCGCCCAATCAAAATATGGTCAGCGGCTAGCTCGTCGGGTCAAGAACCCTACTCTATGGCAATGACAGTGTTAGAGACGCAGCAACGCAAACCAGGCTTGCTACCGAGTGTGGCCATTACGGCAACGGATATTTCATCTAGCATGTTGGATATGTGTCGAGCGGGTATCTATGACAACCTTGCCCTAGGGCGAGGTCTATCACCCGAGCGTCGTCGTACTTTCTTTGAAGATGCCGGAGATGGCCGAATGAAAGTGAAAGACAACGTGAAGCGTTTGGTGAACTTTCGACCACAGAACTTAATGGAAAGCTATGCGTTACTGGGTAAATTTGACATTATATTTTGTCGTAACGTGTTGATCTATTTTTCGCCGGATATGAAATCGAAAGTGCTCAACCAGATGGCCAACAGTCTTAACCCCGGTGGTTATTTGTTGCTTGGGGCATCGGAGTCACTCACTGGGCTGACCGACCGTTTTGAGATGGTACGTTGCAACCCAGGCATTATTTACAAGCTCAAGTAGTCTTCTCACTCTCACTCTCACTCAAATCCCAGCCTTGTGGCTGGGATTTTTTTTCTGCCATACTGTGAATACCTATCCGCAGCTACAATGCCTATGTGTAGCAATGATGACATCGACAAAGACGGGTTCCTAACTGACCAGAAATTGGCTCGGTAATTGCTAAACAAAACGTGAGTGTCTCGTACACTCGATTAAATGGCTAAATAATGGCAATCCTAAAAGTTGGTACGCTAATTGCTAAATCATTTAATAGTATCGGTCAGTTCTTTGAGTAGAGGTCAACATGGCTATTTCTTTCGACAATGCACTAGGTATCCACCAACATACGGTGGGTGTACGTGAGCGTAATGCTGAGGTGATTTCCACCAACATCGCGCAAGCCAATACGCCTGGGTATAAATCGAAAGGGATGGACTTTCAAAAGGCATTACAGGCGGCAACGTCGGGGGCAAGCATTAGTCTTAGCCGTACGGATGGTCGGCATATTCCTGCCTCTACTCAGGTGACAGGGGAAGTCATGTATCGTCTTCCAACCCAACCTGACACGGGTGACGGCAACACGGTGGATGTGGATTTAGAGCGTAACTTGTTTATGCAAAACCAAATTAGACACCAAGCGTCACTGGACTTCCTAGGCAGTAAGTTCAAGAACTTAACCAAGGCAATCAAAGGGGATTAATAGATGAGCTTATTTAACGTTTTCAATGTCACTGGTTCTGCGATGAGCGCTGAATCTGTTCGTCTAAATACCACCTCGAGCAACTTGGCGAACGCGGACAGTATCTCAAGCTCTGCGAAAGATACCTATAAGGCTCGCCATGCAGTATTTGGTGCTGAGTTAAGTAAGGCAAAGTATGGCCGCGACCATATGGTGCCAGTGAAGGTAATGGGCATCGTTGAAAGTGATAAACCGCTCACCGCGGAGTACAACCCTGACCACCCACTTGCCAATGATGAAGGGTATATTTACAAACCTAACGTCAATGTGATGGAAGAAATGGCCAACATGATTTCTGCTTCTCGTTCATACCAAACGAATGTTCAAGTGGCAGATGCAAGCAAACAAATGCTGCTGCGTACGCTGCAGATGGGTCAATAAGGATAGGAGGTAACGTATGGCCGATGGCATAAATAATGTTGGTCAAAACGGCTTGTCCTATATCGACCAGCTTAAACAGCTTCAAGACAAGAATAAGCCTAATGAGACCACAGGTAAGCAAGATCTTAAACAAGAAGACTTCTTATCACTACTCACTAAGCAGCTTGCTCAGCAAGATCCGTTTAAGCCGGTCAGTAATGACCAGATGATTGCGCAAATGGCGTCATTTGCGACGGTAGACGGGATTGGCAAAATGAACACTCAGTTCGAAACGCTCAATACCTCTATGACGTCGAACCAAGCGCTTCAAGCCTCATCATTAGTAGGACGTGATGTATTAGTCCCAGGCGCTTCGGGTGTGAAGAAGGACACTGGCAGCATGGCTGCGATGGTCAAACTTCCGCAATCCGTAGACAATATGATGGTGCGTATTGAAGACCAAATGGGCCAGCTTGTTCGAACCTTCGATGCCGGTGCTAAGCCTGCGGGCGACAACCGAGTCGAATGGGACGGCAAGGATCAAAACGGTAATCCATTGCCGGCTGGCAAATACAAGGTGAGAGCCGCGGGTTTGCTGGATGGAGAATCGAAAGAGTTTGAGGTATCAACCTATGCAAACGTCAATAGTGTTCTCTTAGGTAAAGGCGATGGTAACGTACTACTCAATCTGGCTGGCTTCGAGTCGCCAGTTCGACTTGCTGAAGTACTAGAAGTTGGCAAAGCGTAACGTGTTAGTGATAAACGACGCTAGCTAGATAGGAGATTTTGGAATGTCATATGTTGCACTTAGCGGGTTATCCGCAGCTCAGTTAGATCTGAACACTACCAGTAACAACATTGCGAACGCAAACACGTTCGGCTTTAAAGAGTCGCGTGCAGAGTTTGGCGATGTGTACTCAAATTCACTCTTTACCCATGCGAAAACAACGCCAGGGCAAGGTGTGCAGGCAGCACAGGTTGCTCAGCAGTTCCATGAAGGTTCCAGTATTTATACCAATAACCCGATGGATTTGCGTGTATCTGGTACGGGGTTCTTTGCCGTCGCAAAAGACAGATTAACCCCAACATCCAATGAACTGACTCGTAACGGCGCGTTTCATTTGGATAAAAACAACTACATGGTGACCGCTAATGACGAGTTCTTACTCGGTTACCAAGTCAATCCAGATACCGGTGATGTTCTCTCTTATGAGCCTTCGCCACTTAACATTCCAAAAGAGTTTGGTAAGCCAAAGCAAACAGCAAACATTGAAGTAGGGGTGAACTTACCTGCGGGTGGGGATTTGAAGGACCCAACCTTGTTTGATTATTCCGATCCCGGAGACGTACAACCGCTCAACGTCCTCGACGATTTATGATTCGATGGGCCAGTCGTACAAACTGACGACCTACTACCTAAAAGATCAAAATCAGGCGAATACGTGGCAGACATACTACACGGTGACGGACAGTGCTGGTGAGAAGCCACTGAACATCGTTGGTGGTGATGCAACGAGTCCTACGGGGCATGTCGGTCACACTATGCGTTTCAATAATGATGGTACGCTAGCCAGTTTAAACAATGGGCAGAATATCGTCTCCGAGCCTTTGGGGGCGGGTACTAACCCGATTGACTTGAACGGTGCAGATATCAACCAAACATTGTCGTTTGGCCTTGATAGTGCCACTCAGTTTGCGGCTCCATTTGAATTGACCAAGTTTGACGAAGATGGCGCAACTACTGGCTTCTTGACGAAGGTTGACTTTGATGAAAACGGTAGTGTCCTTGGCACATACTCTAACGGTGAGAATATCACCTTGGGACGTGTGGCGTTGGTTCGAGTAGCCAATGAACAAGGCCTAGATAAGAAGGGGGGAACTCAATGGGATGCCACTCAAAACTCTGGCGCCAAAGTGTGGGGTGAATCGAACAAAGGCTCATTTGGTACAATCAATAGTGGTGTGCTTGAACAGTCCAATATTGATATGACTCAAGAGCTGGTGGATCTGATTTCAGCCCAGCGCAACTTCCAAGCGAACTCACGTTCACTTGAAGTGCACAACCAAACTCAACAAAATATCCTTCAGATTCGTTAATCGAATCACACGCAATCTTCTGAATAGCAAACTAACGGCAATCGTTGGTTTGCTATTGTTGCCTCTAGCGGCAATTGCCGCTCCAATCTTATTCTATATTGCCATTTCTCTTTGCAACTGATTGATAATATTTGCTTATTTTTATTGGCACGCCAATTGCTTTAAATGATCTAAATTGTGATTGTTGGAGCAAATTATGGATCGTGCACTGTTTCTCGCTATGAGCGGAGCAAAGCAAAATATGCAAGCGATGCAGCTAAGAGCGAATAACTTGGCAAACGTCAGTACCACGGGGTTCCGTGCTGATTTGGCGCAAGCCCGCTCAATGCAAGCATACGGCGACGGTTTGCCAAGCCGCGTATTTAGCATGACAGAGCGACCAGGCCATAATTTTCAGCAAGGCAGTGTGATTACCACTGGGCGAGATCTCGATGTCACTATTGAAGGTCAAGGTTGGATTGCCGTTATGGACAAGACGGGCAAAGAAGGCCTGACTCGAAACGGTAACCTCAACATTGACGTCAATGGCTTGCTTACCAATGGTAATGGCAACTTGGTTTTGGGCGAGACAGGCGCACCGATCACCCTACCGATTCCGTTGAGCAAAGTGGAAATCGGTACTGATGGGACGATTTCTGTTGTGCCACAAGGCGCCCCAGCGGATGCGATCGAAATCGTTGATCGCATCAAACTGACACGCAACGACAACCAATCACTGTACAAAGATGTCAATGGCCTCTTCCGCGCTAAAGATCCCAATGCAGCTTACGAGGCGGATGCCGGCGTAAAACTGCTCAAAGGCGCGTTAGAGGGCAGCAACGTGAATGCCATCGGTGAGATGACCAGCTTGATTGATCTTCAACGACAATTCGAAATGCAGGTCAAGATGATGAGCACAGCAGAAGACATGGACAAAGCGTCTGATTCTCTGCTTCGTATGAGCTAAGACAGTTTCTAGGAGAGAATTATGCAACCGGCATTATGGGTAAGTAAGACGGGCTTAGATGCTCAGCAAACCAATATTTCGACCATTTCCAACAACTTGGCTAACGCCTCGACGGTGGGTTTTAAGAAAAGCCGTCCTGTGTTTGAAGATTTGTTCTATCAAAATATCAACCAGCCGGGTGGCCAATCTTCGCAAAATACCGAATTGCCAAGTGGCTTAATGCTCGGCGCGGGCTCTAAGGTCGTGGCAACGCAGAAAGTGCATACCCAAGGGAATACGCAAACGACCAACAACAGCCTCGACATGATGATCGAAGGCGACGGTTTTTTCCAAATATTGATGCCGGATGGCAACATCGGTTACACGCGCAATGGTCAGTTCACCGTCAACAGTGAAGGTGTGATTGTTACGTCTGGTGCGGGGTATTCCTTAGAGCCTGAAATTACGATTCCAGACGACGCCATCAGCATTACCGTTGGTACGGATGGGGAAGTCTCTGTACGCGTGAGAGGTCAGCAAGATAACCAAGTCCTGGGGCAAATTACTACGGTTGATTTTATCAACCCTGGTGGTCTTGAGCCTATTGGTCAAAACCTCTACTTGCCAACCGGTGCCAGTGGTGACCCTCAAGAAGGCGTACCGGGTTTTGACGGGTTTGGTGAAGTGCGTCAATCGATGCTAGAGACCTCAAACGTGAACGTGACGGAAGAGCTAGTCAACATGATTGAAGCGCAGCGCGTGTATGAAATGAACTCAAAAGTTATCTCTGCCGTCGATAAGATGATGAGCTTCGTAAACCAACAGCTATAACTGAATGAGTAAGGGGATTGTGATGATGCGAGTCATTAGTGTAACACTGATAGCACTGCTCTCAGGCTGTACCATGCTGGATATGCCCATCGAGACACCGGATGTGGTTCAAGGTACAACTACCGTTGATGCTGTAGAAGGAGATAAATCTTCCGATGATAGCTCTGGGATTGTTGATACTCTGCGAGGACGCACCGACCCTGTCGCTGGCGATCCTGCTTGGGCCCCCATTCATCCTAAGCATGAGCCGGAGCACTACGCGGCGGCAACCGGTTCGTTGTTTAATACCGGTAAAATGACCGTCAGTTTGTACGACGACTCTAAACCGAGAGGCATCGGTGACATCATCACCGTCACTTTGGATGAAAGTACCAAAGCGGCGAAAAGCTCAGACGCTGATCTGTCAAAAAATAATGATGCGTCGATGGATCCGCTGGAAGTGGGTGGTCAGCAGTTGACCATTGGTGACTACAATTTTTCATATAACTTAAGCAATGATAATTCGTTCAGTGGCAGCGCGGCGGCGAACCAAAGTAACAGCATTTCAGGCTCGATTTCGGTCGAAGTGATTGAAGTTCTGGCGAACGGCAATTTGGTGATTCGCGGTGAAAAGTGGTTGACCCTCAACACGGGGGACGAATACATCCGCTTAAGCGGCACCATCCGTCCGGATGACATCGACTACGACAATACCATCGCGTCAACGCGCATTTCAAATGCCCGAATCCAGTACTCTGGTACGGGAACGCAACAAGATATGCAAGAACCTGGATTCTTGGCACGATTTTTTAATGTCGCTCTTTAATCCCGTTTGATGTCGATGTTTTGGCATTGCGTTAGAGAAAAAGGTGTCTCCATGAAAACGTTGTTTGTCTTCCTAATTAGCTCGCTGCTTGTTGTGACACAAGCTCAGGCCGCGCGTATTAAAGACGTGGCTCAAATTGCCGGTGTTCGTAGTAACCAACTTGTCGGTTACGGATTGGTCACAGGTTTGCCGGGCACAGGAGAATCGACCCCCTTTACCGATCAAAGCTTTAACGCCATGCTGCAAAACTTTGGCATTCAATTGCCACCCGGCACTAAGCCAAAGACCAAAAACGTTGCCGCTGTGATTGTGACGGCTGAGTTGCCGCCTTTTTCTAAGCAAGGTCAGACGGTTGATGTCACCGTTTCCTCAATAGGCTCGGCGAAAAGCTTGCGTGGCGGTACACTGATGCAGACCATGCTCAAAGGTCTAGATGGGCAAGTGTATGCGGTGGCGCAAGGCAATTTAGTGGTGAGTGGTTTTAGTGCGACTGGCGCCGATGGCTCTAAAATTGTCGGCAACAACCCGACAGCAGGTATGATTTCCAGCGGAGCCATCGTTGAGAGAGAAATCCCATCGCCGTTTAGTCGTGGTGATTACATCACATTTAACTTGCTTGAATCTGATTTCACTACTGCTCAGCGTATGGCGGATGCCGTTAACAACTTCCTGGGTCCTCAGATGGCCTCAGCGGTGGATGCCACATCGGTGAAAGTGCGTGCGCCTCGCGATGTCACTCAGCGTGTGGCCTTCTTATCAGCCATTGAAAACCTCGAATTTAACCCCGCCGATGGTGCAGCGAAGATCATTGTTAACTCACGTACAGGAACTATCGTTGTCGGCCAGCACGTGCGCTTGAAGCCGGCGGCCGTGACTCATGGTGGCATGACAGTGGCAATCAAAGAAAGTCTTAACGTGAGTCAACCGAATGCGTTTGGTGGTGGTGAGACGGTTGTTGTCCCCGACAGCGATATCGAAGTCACCGAAGAACAAGGCAAGATGTTTAAGTTTGAGCCTGGATTAACTCTAGACGATCTGGTTCGTGCGGTGAATGAAGTCGGCGCGGCACCGTCTGATCTGATGGCAATCTTGCAAGCGCTGAAACAAGCGGGCGCGATTGAAGGTCAGCTGATCATCATTTAACGGGGGCGATATGATCAATAACGGAAATGACATCGGTTTTATTCATGATATCGCCAACCTAGACTCACTGCGCCGTAAAGCGGTCAATGGTGAGGAAGGGGCAGAGCAAGAAGCGCTCAACGCCGCCGCCAAACAGTTTGAAGCGATTTTTACCTCTATGCTGTTCAAATCGATGCGTGATGCCAATTCAACCTTTGAATCCGGCTTGATGGACAGCCAGAATCAACAGTTCTATCGTCAGATGATGGATGATCAGATGGCGAGTGAATTGAGTGCCTCTGGCTCACTCGGCCTAGCCGACATGATTGTGGCGCAGCTTTCCACAGGCCAAGTGGATAATGAAACCGCGAACAACCGCAACCCTGATTTTGAAGCCATGATGGACAAAGTCTCTCGTATTCGTGAAGAGCGTGCCAATGCGCCTACTGAAATGCGTGCTATTGGAGAGGAACAAGCGAGCACATTCGACTCTCCAGAATCGTTTGTAGCGTCGATGTCGCCTTATGCGGAAAAGGCCGCTCAGGCACTCGGCGTGGACTCATCATTGCTACTTGCCCAAGCGGCGCTCGAAACCGGCTGGGGCCAAAAAGTCATCAACAATTCGCGTGGTAGCAGTAACAACCTCTTCAATATCAAAGCGGACCGCAGCTGGGCAGGCAATAAGATGTCCACTCAAACTCTTGAATATCATCAGGGGGTGCCAGTACAAGAGCGAGCAGCATTTCGTTCTTACGCTAACTTTGAAGAGAGTTTTAACGACTATGTGCGCTTCCTCAATCAAAACCCTCGCTATACCACAGCGCTCAAGCACAATGGCGATGATGAGGCGTTTATTCGCGGCATTCATGATGCCGGTTATGCCACAGACCCCGATTACGCGGATAAAGTGCTGAGTGTCAAACGACGTATTGATAGCATGTAATGGCTTGACCGATAGGGTCTCTCAGCAGACCCTATCACCACCCACCACCCACCACCCACCACCCACCACCCCTAATCCAATCAATCTTATCCCATACACTCTCGAAAACTAACCCTGGCACACATATTGCTTTTTAAGTCCATAGGCAATCAGTAAACACTGATAAATAAAGGTTTCTTGGGGGCAATATGGCGTCTGATCTTCTGAATCTTGGTTCGCAAAGCGTACTGACGGCTCAGAGACAATTGAACACCACAGGGCACAACATCTCGAACGTGAATACCGAGGGTTATAGCCGTCAGTCGGTGATACAAGGCACAAACATGCCGCGTCAATATGGCGGGGAAACCTACGGTATGGGCGTGCATGTGGAAAAAGTTCGCCGCTCGTGGGATCAATTTGCCGTTAATGAACTCAATGTCTCGACCACCAATTACGCGCACAAAGTCGACGATGAAGCGAACTTAGAAATGCTGTCGAACATGCTCTCCTCAGTTGCCTCGAAAAAAATCCCAGAAAATCTCAATGAGTGGTTTGATTCGGTGAAGTCGCTTGCCGACAGCCCCAACGATGTCGGGGCACGTAAAGTGGTGCTCGAAAAAGCCAATTTGATCACCCAAAACCTCAATGATTTCCATGAGACCATTCGCCGTCAGTCGGATGTGACCAACAAAAAACTCGATCTTGGTGTCGAGCGAATGAATCAACTGGCGCTTGAAATACGTGATTTACATCGTTTGATGATGAGAACACCTGGGCCGCACAACGATTTGATGGACCAACACGAAAAGCTGGTGGCTGAGCTGTCTGAGTACACCAAAGTGACCGTGACTCCGCGCAAGAATGCGGAAGGGTTCAACATCCATATCGGTAACGGGCATACCTTAGTGTCAGGAACGGAAGCGAGTCGCTTAACCATGATCGATGGTTACCCAGATGTTCATCAGCGCCGCTTAGCCATGATTGAGGGTAAAGGCATCAAAGCGATTACCACTAAAGATATTGATGGCAAAATGGGCGCTATGCTCACTATGCGTGATGATAAGATCCCCCAGCTTATGGATGAGCTTGGCAAACTCGCTACGTCGTTTTCTTATGAAGTGAATAGATTGCAATCTCAAGGTCTCGATCTTAGGGGGGAAATTGGTGGTCTGATTTTTACTGATGTCAATTCAGACATCATAGCCAAGTCACGTGTGGTGACAGCCTCAAATTCTAATGCGGACTTAGCCGTGTATATTGAAGATACCACTCGGCTTGAAGGTGGCGAGTATTCGCTCCAGTATCACGACGGTGATTACATCATTACTCGCCCATCCGGTGAGCAGTTTTCCGTACCTCAAGTAGGTAATGCACTGCAAATTGATGGCTTACGTATTGAAATCAATCAAGATTTAGCACAGGGCGAACGCGTGTTGATTCGTCCGACCCGCAGTGGCGCTGCGCAAATGAAAATGGCCACCAATGATCCGACCGCGATCGCCGCGCAGAGTTATGAAGCTTCGACCACATTCGCGCAAGGTAAAGCGAAATTCAATATCGAAGAAGTAGGGGATTTACGCGAGTTTGAAGTGGTGGTATCGCCGGATGGGAAGCAGTTTGCCGTCACGGACACAAAAGGCAAAATTCTCTTGCCGCCCCAAGATTACCCACCGTTTGGTCCTGTCGAGGTTCAAGGTACGATTTTTGAACTGACCGATGGGGCATTGCCGAACGATAAATTTACGGCAAACCTTGTCCCTTCCGAGGGGGACAACGGCAACTTGCTCAAAATGCAAAACATCCAAACCGAGAAAAAGCTCAATGATGGTGAGTCGACCATTCTCGATATCTATCACAACCTCAACACCAACGTCGGGTTACAGATGTCGACCGCGTCACGCTTAACCGATGTTTCAAGATTAGAGAAAGAGGCGGCACAAGAACGTGTGGCGTCTATCTCCGGAGTGAACTTGGATGAGGAAGCCGCCAACATGATGAAGTTTCAGCAAGCGTACATGGCTTCTTCACGCATCATGCAAGCTGCAAACGACACCTTTAACACGATTTTGGCATTGCGATAGGGGGCGTAAATGATCAACCGTATTTCCAGCTTCCATAATTATCAGTCGGTGCAAAACGATCTGCGTCGTCAAGAAGCAAAAGTCCATCATAACCAAGCGCAGCTCGCTTCAGGTAAGAAGTTGATGCGCGCCAGTGATGATCCCTTGGCCACGCACTACATCCAGAATATCGGTCAGCAGAAAGAGCAATTGCGCCAATACACCGATGCCATCGTGCTGACGCGTAATCGCCTTGAGCATCACGAAGTGATTATTTCTAACGCAGAAGAGTACGCCGATGAAGCAAAGCGAACCGTGATGGAAATGATCAACGGTGCGTTGTCCCCTGAAGACCGCATCGCGAAGCGTCGAGAGCTTGAGGAAATCAGCAATAACTTCCTTAACTTGGTGAATGTACAAGATGAATCAGGCAACTACATTTTTGCCGGGACTAAGCCGAAAAACCAACCCTTCTTTCGAGATAAAGATGGCGCTGTGGTGTACGCAGGGGATGACTACCAACGCAAGATGAAAATCTCCAACACGCTTGAAATGCCGATCAACGATCCAGGTAGCAAGCTGTTTATGGAAATAGATAACCCCTTTGGTGATTATGCTCCGGACTACAACCTGGGTGATACCTCTGAGTTGCTGCTTGAGCGCGCGACCAACTTTAATCCTGATGATGACTCTAGCTATAAGGTCACGTTTGTTGATATGCCGGGTGGTAAATATGGCTATCAACTCGAGCGCGACGGCAGTGTGGTTCAGGCTGATACCTTTGATCCGGCGAAAGGGATCAAGTACGAGGAGTTGACGATTCAGGTCAAAGGCCAAATCGAGAAGGGCGATGAAATCACGCTTGAACCGCGCAAAAGCTACAGCATTTTCGATACCTTTCAAGAAGCAATGGCCTTGTCACAAGGGTCTGTGTCAGATACGTCCAATACCGCACGTTTGCATCGAATGACTCAAGAATTCCATTCGGCGTTTATTCATCTCAATAAAGCGCGCACGGATGTGGGGGCAAGGTTGAGCACGCTCGATATTCAAGAAGAGCAGCATGAAGATTTTAAGATGACGCTCGCCAAATCGAAAAGCAACTTTGAAGATTTGGATTACTCGGAAGCGATCATCGAATTTAACGAAAACACGCGTGCGTTGCAGGCATCGCAGCAAGCGTTCGGAAAAACAAAAGACTTAACCCTGTTTAACTATCTCTAAATGGATCTTTATCGCCTAAGTCGATGCTTAACACTCTTGGTGATTAGGTTGTCTGACACAAGATGAGGATAACCGATGGGTTCGCTCCATGCCTTATGTGCTACGCCTTAAGCGCCGAGCAAAACCTAATAGTTCGTGTATCGGCAAACCTTGCCACCGAGCGGCAATCATCGAGTGCCGCTCACTAGCAAGTACAGAGTGACTAAGCGCAGTTCGATAGCAATGATGTATCTAACATATTGATAGTTAATTTAAATAAATTGATTTGGCTATTTTTTGTTAAGTTGGCATACAACTTGAATTAGTAAAATCAGAGTAAAAATTTTAAGCCGGCTACCGCCTGCTTAGCAAGTCATACACGGTCAGTGCTTCCAAATGAGATTAAGCTGGCCGCTTCGCAAGAACTTGCGACTCACTAGGAGAGCAAACTATGACCATTACAGTCAACACTAACGTGTCAGCAATGACCGCTCAGCGTTACCTGAATAAAGCGACTGGCGATTTGAATACGTCGATGGAACGTCTATCTTCAGGTCAAAAAATCAACAGTGCGAAAGACGATGCAGCGGGTCTGCAAATCTCAAACCGTCTGACCGCTCAGTCTCGTGGTTTAGATGTCGCGATGCGTAACGCCAACGACGGTATCTCGATTGCACAAACCGCAGAGGGGGCGATGAACGAGTCGACCTCGATTCTGCAACGTATGCGTGATCTATCACTACAATCTGCGAACGGCACCAACTCCGCTTCAGAGCGTCAAGCCCTGAACGAAGAAGTGTCTGCGCTGCAAGATGAGCTTAACCGTATTGCAGAAACCACCTCTTTTGGTGGTCGTAAGTTGCTCAACGGATCATTTGGTGAAGCGTCATTCCAGATCGGTGCCAGCTCGGGTGAAGCGATTATCATGGGATTGACCAGCATTCGTGCCGATGATTTCCGTATGGGAGGCCAGTCGTTCATCTCGGATGCCGAGAAGGGTAAAGACAAAGACTGGGGCGTACCTGCCACCGCACGAGATCTAAAATTTGAATTCACCACTAAAGATGGCGAAGCGGTAACGCTCGATATCCTCGCGAAAGAAGGGGATGACATCGAAGAGCTAGCGACGTACATCAACGGTCAAACCGACAAACTGAAAGCTTCGGTCGATCAAGATGGCAGACTGCAAATCTTTGCCGCTGAGCCTAACTTGGAAGGCAATATGAATATCTCTGGTGGCTTAGCGACCGAGATAGGCCTCAACGGTGGTCCTGGTGTTCAGACCACAGTACAGAGTATTGATGTGAATACTGTGGGTGGCGCACAAAACGCGGTCGGTATCTTGGATGCGGCGTTACGCTACGTAGATTCTCAGCGTGCCGATCTGGGTGCGAAGCAGAACCGACTCAGCCACAGTATTAATAACTTGGCCAACATCCAAGAAAACGTTGAAGCGTCGAACAGCCGAATCCGCGATACGGATTTTGCCAAAGAGACGACGGCAATGACCAAAGCGCAAATTCTGCAGCAGGCGGGGACATCGATTCTCGCTCAAGCAAAACAGTTGCCAAACTCTGCGATGTCACTATTGCAGTAGTTGCGAATATCTTCATTAGCGCAGACCCAGACGTGGGGCTTTTGAAGGCATTCAGGCAAACATGGGTGATTGGATAAGCAGAGTTCTCTCTCAAACCTGCTCTGCTTAACCGCTTTACCTGTGTCTTGGTTACCAGCCCGGAATCATTTCTCTCGATCTCCAAAGGCACTGGTGACCTCTATAGCCCCGGTTCTCTCAAAGGAAAAGGGGCTTTTCTTTTATCTCCAGATTTCTCTTTCTTCAATCAATCTCATTTCTTTCGCACTGATGTCTTAAGTGCACCCGATCGGTCAATAGTCACAAAACTTTAATGATATTTTCTCGAACTCTGAGCTTGCTCAAATTCTATCGATTTTTGCTATGCAACGAGGAGGATTTATCAAAATGCTCTAAAGATAATCAAGTTGGCGTCGCTATAAGGATACTTTGAGAGAACTAATTGGTTTACCGAGACGTCGGAAACCTTTGGACCTCCGCTCTACGGAAATCAATAGGAGACACCATTATGGCGGTTAATGTAAATACCAACGTTTCGGCAATGACAGCTCAGCGCTACTTGAACTCAGCAACATCAGCGCAGCAAGCATCAATGGAAAAATTGTCGTCTGGTTTCAAAATCAATAGTGCGAAAGATGATGCAGCAGGTCTGCAAATCTCGAACCGTTTGAATGTCCAAAGTCGTGGCCTAGACGTCGCGGTACGAAATGCGAACGACGGCATTTCGATGGCGCAAACAGCGGAAGGCGCGATGAATGAAACCACCAATATCCTGCAACGTATGCGTGACCTCTCGCTACAATCGGCGAACGGCTCGAACTCTAAGTCTGAGCGTGTGGCGATTCAAGAAGAGATCACCGCGTTGAACGATGAATTGAATCGTATCGCTGAGACCACCTCGTTTGGTGGCAACAAGCTACTTAACGGTACGTTCGCCACCAAATCGTTCCAGATCGGTGCGGACAATGGTGAAGCGGTTATGTTGACGATGAACAACATGCGCAGCGACAATGCTCTGATGGGCGGTAACAGCTACGTTGCAGCCAACGGTCAAGATAAAGACTGGGCAGTGCAAGCGGGGGCCAATGACTTGACCATCAACGTCACGGATAAGTTTGGCGGCGTGCAAGACATCACCATCACCGCAAAAGAGGGGGATGATATTGAGCAGCTGGCCACTTACATCAACGGTCAAACGGACATGGTGAAAGCGTCGGTTAACGAAGATGGTCAACTTCAGTTGTTCACCGATAACAACACAGTAGAAGGCACGGCGACCTTTGGAGGCAGTCTAGCCGGTGAACTGAGCATTGGCCCAGCTAAAGCGGTCACCGTTGATACCATTGACGTTCGCACCGTCGGTGGCGCTCAAGAGTCTGTTGCCATCGTCGATGCTGCGCTTAAGTTTGTTGATAGTCACCGAGCGGAATTGGGTGCATTCCAAAACCGATTCAATCACGCGATCAATAACTTAGACAACATCAATGAGAATGTTAACGCGTCGAAGAGCCGCATCAAAGATACGGACTTCGCCAAAGAAACCACCGCATTGACTAAGTCTCAGATCTTGTCTCAAGCGTCAAGCTCTGTACTTGCTCAGGCAAAGCAAGCGCCCAACTCAGCGTTGGGGCTTTTAGGCTAAGAAAGTGATTTCTAGCATCTAAAAAGTCATGACTTAATGTTAAATCCAGCCCAAGGGCTGGATTTTTTGTGCAGAAGAGATGCGAAAAAGGCAACTGGGCTGAAACGAGAAAACCCAGCCAAAGGCTGGGTTTTAATATGGCAGGTCTACCTGGATTCGAACCAGGGAATGGCGGCATCAAAAGCCGCTGCCTTACCACTTGGCGATAGACCTGCAGGGTGATAGCGATGCTATCAAATAATGGTGCGGAAGGAGAGACTTGAACTCTCACACCTTGCGGCGCCAGAACCTAAATCTGGTGCGTCTACCAATTCCGCCACTTCCGCTTTGTTTATATCATAACCGAACTATGGGTAAAAATCAGCTATGAATTGTAATGGTGGCTACGACGGGATTCGAACCTGTGACCCCATCATTATGAGTGATGTGCTCTAACCAGCTGAGCTACGTAGCCAAACCTGAATTAAGTATGGTGCGGAAGGTGATACTTGAACTCTCACACCTTTCGGCGCCAGAACCTAAATCAGGTGCGTCTACCAATTCCGCCACTTCCGCATACTTAATTGTGCCTAGAAGGTCTTTCTAGACGCTTGTAATGAGAAAACTCATCACAAGAAATAATGGCAGGTCTACCTGGATTCGAACCAGGGAATGGCGGCATCAAAAGCCGCTGCCTTACCGCTTGGCGATAGACCTGCAGGTGATAGCGATGCTATCGAATGATGGTGCGGAAGGAGAGACTTGAACTCTCACACCTTGCGGCGCCAGAACCTAAATCTGGTGCGTCTACCAATTCCGCCACTTCCGCGAATTATAGTGCTCAACTTATCAAACAAGGAGTAAGTTCAGCGGTTTTCAGTCTGGCGAGACTAAAAACAAAATATGGCAGGGCTACCTGGATTCGAACCAGGGAATGGCGGCATCAAAAGCCGCTGCCTTACCGCTTGGCGATAGCCCTACAAGATTCT
>NZ_JCBDGG010000031.1:0-123013 GCF_059833835.1 Vibrio sp. R15-SG3-ISO1B
AACAATCGTCAGTCCCGACAGTGATGTTTGTGCACATATAGTCAAGGCTTCAATCGTACTATCATTTATATAAACTTCTTTCTGATCCAAAATTGGGGGTTCTTCCAGATGAGCTATTTTATCTGCTACCGCTATCTGCAGTGCCTCATCTTCAATGTCGAAAGCACTTTCTAATTCTTGCTCTAGTTCTTGGCGCTTTACATTTAAACGCTTCTTCTTTAAAGCATTTATAGTGGCATTGCGTTTAGTGATTGGAGTAATAACTTCTTTTTTGACTTTATTAACAAAAGACATCGCTGCAGACATTGCTGGTGTTTTTTTCTCAGAAGCCTTACCGACTAATATTGCCCAAAGAATACAGACGACTCTCCAATTATCATGTTTCTTTGGCTCGATCTCGACATTACTACCGATTATGGCAGCAATCATTGTAATAAGCGCAACAGCGAGGTAATCAGGTGACATATTATCAATGCTGTACGCCTTTTCTCTCACAAATGCGCGTAATGATTTAGGCAACATTACATCAAGAAGTTTTAATGCTGGGGGAAGGTCATCCTCAATGAGAGGTCGAGTTAGCTCCCATTTTGTTGATGTATCCCCCCCACCTGCAACACCTGCATTACCTGCCGAGTGGAGAGAGGGCTCTAGGTTTGGTAGCTCAAGTTGTCGTTCATTTAATTCATCAGGTGTGCGTTTCACATCTTGAGTTGAATCGATGACCTCTGTTTTGGTGCTTCTTTTTTTAGTTTGGCTTGGTTCTATATTGGGTAGCTCTAATTGAGCTGTATGCTTATTTGATTTCATAGTTTCTTTGTTTCGATCAAACATCATTTATTTGAAAGTGCAACGCAAGTGCTGACAAAAAGAAATTTCACAGAATCAATCTATGCAATTGAAATAACGGCGAAGATTTTTTTAGGGGAGTTAAGAGGGCTCACCCTCTTGCAAGTGGCGAAACCAACATACGAAGTAATGTGGAGGTTTCCCTATCTTGACTACATCAGGCTCTAGGCAAGGTTTTGTTTCAGCGAGAAAAATTCATATAGTTTAGAAAAAGCATGTTGAAAAACTGGACGGTTATCACTCAAGCAACTCGCAACATTATGGCGAGGGAGCACTACCTATTGAATAAAAAACATAGGAATCATGTGCACACACAAGAAATAATAAATATCTACGGCTCAGAGGTACAGTCTCTGAATATGCTGAGAAACTGCGAGCGGTACAAATTAAAACAAGCTGCAGCAAGACGGGGGGGACGCCCTCCTAAAGAAGCGGTCGAGTTTTGCTTTACGTTACCAAAATCAATCCGTCCTTCACCTGAGAAGTGGCGTCAAATTCTTAATACACTCATGATAAATTTGGCGTCGCATCTTGATGTAAGAACTGGTCAATTAGCTCCGATTGCTCGTGCAGTCCTACACCAACAGGAACAAGATTCACACGTAAGAGGCAGCGGTGATCATATGCATCTGATCATTGGCAAGTTCACGAACAACCTTACGTACCTCGCAGATCTTCAGCGTAAGTCGACGACGAGACTACTTAAAACCGCATTTAATAACGCTGTCTATGAAACCACGGGGATCAGCCATCAATCATATCAACTGCAAAAAAGCTATATCGGTACAGCAAAGAAGAAGGCACCAAATTGGAAAGTAAAAGCTGCCCGCAAACAGGAAGAGATCGCATCACAAGAACAGCAACTCAAGCGTATGATAAACCAAGCTAAAAAATGGATCTGCGCGTTTGAGGCCAATGACAAAAAGCAAATGAGCAGGCAGTACAATCGCCTTATGAAAGAACTGGACACGTTAGGTGAATGTAATGGTGAAACCCACTCGTTGTATAAACTGATGCAGCAGTTAGTTTGCAAAGTAGAGATGAAAGGGCAACTGACATGTAGGCGACGTGACTCACTGTCTCGACGTATATCTGCGACTAAAGGTGCTAATTAGTTGCCTTGCTATCGGGAAACCTTTTGGCAAAAGAAAAGACACCGATAGGCGGTGTCTTGGGGTTTAATTTAGTCTAATAATTTTTTTAATTTAAACACTCGCTTGTACTATATGCACAATAGCTTATTGCTCTTCTATAAGGTTCTTTTTGATAATCAGGCAAGCCAGAGACTAATAATGGGACATCATGAAGGCTACGTGCTACTTTAGCTTCTTTTAAGATACGTACACCTTCGTCATCTTTACTTTCAGATAAAATAATATATGACTTATCATCTGAATCCTTATTCGTCTCTAGAAACTTGATAGCATTAACAAAATCTGACTTAACAATATCCGTATTGCCATCACTGTCTACGCTATCATTAAATGTAGCGTTGTTTAATTCCTTAATTAATAGGTCGTCATATGCTAAGAATAGATCTTTGCTACTTAGCAGTTCGATGGGAAGGGCGACATCGCTCTCTAAACCATTACTCATAATAAATGCACTAACAACATAACCGAATCCTTTTTCACCAGTATTTCCCCAACGGAGCGTTTCAGCATTAAAATACCCCCCTGTTTTTTTGCTCAATGCTCTAGCGACTTTATGCAGTCGGCTACCAGTGATACTACGTCCAATATTATCGAACTTATTATTTGCTATAACTTTACGTTGATTCAATTGCTCTTTCGCAGCGTCGAGAATGGCGTCAGACTCTAGCATATTTACATACGCTTTAGACAGAGTATCGTTATTATTTACAACAATTTCATTAATTGCTTCATTCTGTTCTTTTGTTAGGACTGCGTCTGTGTTGTTTATATGCATAGAATAATGACAGGTACCATTTTCTTTATTAAGAATAGTCTGCATTGAGATTCCTGTATAATAGTCAGATATTGGACAAGCATTATCAGAAATAGAATATTTGTGAGTTGCATTAAAAACATATAATTTGTTACGTTGAATAGGTATTTCGTTATCAAGTACATACTCAAACATCTTATCTTTTACTGCCTTAACTTGACTTCTGTAAGCATCGCGAGATTTATTCATATCCAATTTGGCATTATCAACAAGATCATTATAGGGTTTAATATAGTCGTCGTATTTTTCCCTAAGGTCTAATGCATTTTTTAAGTGAGGGACATACTCTGCTAAACTACCGTTATATTTACGATTGCTATATATATCCCAAAGAACCTCGTCCGAAATACTATTCTCAATTTCAGTCATTTTTCCGTGGTAAGTGATAATTTTATTGAACTTCGTAACAATTTGCTCTTCAACCTTATCACTTAACCCAAGGCCTTCAATATAATTAATTCGCGACTCTATACTGGCGATTTCATCAGGTCTTTTATTAACACCACTTTTATCATACATAACACCATGATGATTGTAGGTTGATAATATATTACTTTGCAGATCAAGCTGAACCTTCGAGTCGAAAATAGAGTTCTCTGAAGGTTTCACTATAATTATTTGTGAATTTTTTAAGCTTTTATCTGATCTGGTTTTTACAATAGTTTCACTACCACAGCCAATTAAAACAGTAGAAACAACAATAGGCATAGTGGCCATCACCAACTTTTTCACTTCTTAAACTCCATAAGTGTTGTAATTAAAATATTTCTTACATTTGCTATATCAATATCTTCAATTTGAAGAGCCTTTCCTTAATCAATAAAGTAAACCATGAACCCATGCTCTGTTGAGATTATCTGAAAGTATTTTACCCAGATAACTTTTGATTCCTTCACATAGGTAGTGTCACAGCTCAACTTTAGAATGAGAATATCTTATTCATTTTCTGGCAATGCTTGATTGTGTCTGAATTGTTTTATCCAAGCATAAGCCTACACAACTGAAATCCAACTAGTGCGAGAGTCACCATCTCTGATATTCGATAAGGTGCCTTAAAAATGATCACGAGCGACGACACAAACCAGCCACTCGATTTGTGACCTGCAAATACATAGAGCAACTGACTAACCGCTGAAAATACGCACAGCAATGCTAAAAACAACAATGGGATAACAGACCAATATCCATCCATGTTATCCAGTGGCGAAAATATACTCAGATCACGGTGGTTGGTATAGAGGTAAAACAAAACTAAGGAAACAAAACATGCATTGAAGAAATTTAAGTTCTCTATTCCCAGAGATGTTCTTTCTTGATTTTCATATTCTTCCCTTAACTCAGTAGATGATTTATCCACCGTCGCTGTATCGTATTCCGTTGTTGTTGTGCCATCACTGTATGTAATCTCTGTTCTTCGTCCAGTAAAGACTGTCTTAGTTGCTTTGGAGCGAAATACAAAAACCACCAACACATATAAAACAGCCAAAGGCCACAATTTGGAAATAAATTCCAGTGGAACGACGTAAAGTTGTCCATACGGTGCCGCGATGAAATGCAACAAGAATGGAAGAAATAGTGGTAAAAGTCTGAAAATCATAATGCATTTAATATGTTTAGTGTGTATGAATCGTTGCAGCAGTTGCCGCACTGCCGTGAAATCCGTTTTCACGAAAAAGAAAAGACACCGATAGTCGGTGTCTTAGGATTTGTGTTAGTAAGTTTTAAAGCATTGCTTTCCACCACCAGTCAGATCACCAACCTCTTTCACGAAATAACCGCAAACTGATGCAGATAAATTTCGATGGTAAGTGACTGTCATGCCTTTTGATGGGGATAGGAATTTGAATTCTTCATCGTTTGACACCTCATAGTAGAAAGATTCGTTTTCATTACCCTTAAATGTAACGACCTCTACAATCATTCCATTATCTTTGAACTCACTTGTGGTAGCACTAGATGCTTTTTTAACTTCCTTAAACTCACCCATTGCCAGAGCTTTGAGGCTATTGATACCCTCACCGACTGCATAGCTAGCACCTACTGTTAGGCTTGCTGCTGCAGCTACTGCTAATGCGATAACTTTTACTGCTTTCATGTTAGTACCTTTTAAAATGTGGTGTTGTAACCAACTAACTAGAAATATGTTTCTTATAGATCTTTCAGCCTGTACCATTCTTGATATATCGAGGGCTCTTCTTTGAGGTCGACGGCTGTGTACTCCAAGAACCACCACATGTTCGCGATATTGCTTAGAGTATTGCGATGTCGACCAACAGGCTTCATTGCTGTGCACTTTTCCTTAGTCATTGGATACCCATCTTCATCAGCGACGACACTATGACGGTCACGAACAGGTAAGTGTGTACACAGCTCAACGCGAAGCCCATCTCTCTTTAATTTGATGTAGTAGTCTTGCTGAAAAGCGTGGAGCGGGTGCAGTGGGAACACGCGATTGATGTCAAACTCGGTTTTATGAATGTCGGTTTTGATGCTGCCTTCGGCTAGGCTAATTAACTTCACTCGAACTCTCGCAGTGGAGCCACTATCAAAAATGCCCCGTGTAAAAAGCGTGACGGGGTAAGTCCCTTCTCCATTTACCACAGCATGCCAACCAAGATCACCATAAAACCCTCGCTCGATTTTCTCCTTAGTGGTCATAAAAGCCGCAACTAAAAAAGCAACAATGACAAAGGCAACAATAGTGATGAAGATATTGCGCAGAATAATGAGGAAGCGCTTAAATCCTGTTCGTTTTTTCTTTTTAGGATTATTGCTTTCATTGTTGGGTACTTCGTTTTCTCCGCTCGCTACAACGCCTACGTTGAGTGGAGCTCTGCTTTCTCCTGTTGCCATTGATGAGAACGGCACTGGTTGGCTAGCACTCTCTTTGTGTGTCAAAGCGCTTCGCAATATCAGCTTGGTTAACAACAAAGCAATGAGAGAGGTAAAGCCGATAACCACGTAATCGATGATCATATCCGTGGCAAACTCTCGGAAGTAAGAGGCGTTACTTAAGACTCCATTCGCAATCAGTTCCATTTCTTCGTAGTGCGAAAGGTATGCCCTCCCATAAGAGATAGGCTCGATGCCAGTATTCATCCAAAGCATCATATTTGAAAGGAAGTAGCTACTAGTCAGCACTTCAGCCAAAAGACTAAGCTTGACTTTCATCGAGTATGTTGAAATGTCTGGATTTCGTTTATAAGCAATACCGCCGAGTAAAACGAGGCTTATTAGAAGGAAAGGAACGAGATCACCCCAAAGACGCAACTGCAGCGGGAAGCTTTCCCAATACGCATCTATGGTTACTTGGTAACGAATTCTATCGGAGACACCAAGATCGATCATGTGCCCAGCTTCCATGCTAAAGAAGTAGACGCCAAGACCGTAAGTGAAGATGACGATTAGAGTGGCAATAGCCGCCCCATAAAGAAATATTGAATGGTTTTTGACGTTCACTTTTTTAAGCCGTATGTATCTTTAAATATTATTATGTGTATTAAAAGAGAGGTGCCTCTAGATAAGCCTCTAATGATCAAAGAATAAACTTTCAACTTAATCATGAGCTTATATGCGCCAAACAGGATAATGATAAAGAGGTGTAATAAAAGAAAAGCCCGACATTCAGCCAATTTATTGTGATTAACTTCACATCATTTGAGGGGCGCTGTACGATTTAAACACAGAAAAAGCCAACAAAGATAAAATCGTGAACTAATGGGAAATTGTGTATATTAAATAAAAAACACATGAACATTTCGTACACTTCACTCGGAAAAGCCCTGCTTAACAACAAAGAAATCAAACGAGCATTGATGTTAAAGCAAGTACAAGATATTTGTTTAAAAGAAGGTTTTCTCACGTCACATGATGTTTTCACCCATTCTAGGCAATATGAATGGGTTAAAAACGTCGTTGATGACCATCTCGTTGGTACAGGAATACTAAAGCAGTTGATTTTCAAACACGCCGAACCTAACGATAACTGTGAACTGTTAAAATCGATAATTCGAGACATTGTAGAAAGGCTCATGAGCCAGCATCAACCTTTTCCCCGACGACGTTAAGCGATCGGTTAGGGTGCCTATTAGCACCCAATTCTTGTTCAAACGATACTGATTCGATTAACCACCATTTGCAGACTTCCTAAGTTAATCTGTTTGCCATATCTACCGAAAGTGATTGTGGGTTTTGCGTGACCTACGAGATCTGCAACAATATTTTCTGCAATCCCCAGTTGTTGAAGCTCGTCAATGAAAGTATGCCGAAAGCTATGCAGCGTTGGTCGATGGTTAGCCATGAACCCCAGCTCATCAAGCAGTTTGCTGAAGCGATGAATAAATGCTTTCGACCAATCCTTGTTGGTTCCCATCGGTTTAAAACTAAATAGCTTTATCTGCCCATTCTCGTATCTGTTTTGAGCATATCGAAGGAAACCTCGATTGATTAAGTAAGGGTGAAGCGGCACTAAACGATTAGCAGATGGGGACTTCATTCGCTTGTAATCCCCACTACCATTAATGTCGATACACCAGATATCATCAATACACTTTATGTCCCCAGTATCTAGCTGACATATCTCAGAGACACGAGCGCCTGAGTATAGAAGCAATTGGGGGATCCAGTAGTCCTCTAGCTCACTCTGTGTCAGCTCAATCCCTTTATCTGGCGGGCTAAGGCTTTTATGTTTGAATAACTTGGTTAGGTCTTGTTTTGACCACCTCTGACGCTGTTGTGAGTGTTTTAACTGTCTACGCTGAACGGTGACGCCTTGAAAGACATTCTTAGCCACATCCTCTCTTAAACATAACCACTTATAAAACTGCCTAAGCGCAGCCATGTATTCAACGACGGATTTTTCAGCTTTGCCATCGCTGAGTAACTTATCTCTAAACTCCATCGCAAGCTTTGGTGTGGCGTCATACACATGAACTTGAGAAAACGTGATGAAAGAGTGGATGCGAGACTCTAACTGTTGAATTGATCGGGGAAGTATTCCCGTAGCCTGTTTGGATTGGATGAACTTATCCAACACGTTGCGGTTGGTCGCTCGACTCTCTGCCAATTTTGTTTTTTGTGCAGGGGATGCAGGTGTTGCAGGTATGCTCCCCATTTGGATAGCTGTAGTGCCAAAATCGTTCTTTCGAAGACGAGCTAACTCATATTTCAAGTGTTTGATTATAAATTGGGAATCATCACTTTCAGAGCATGATGCGATGTGGGAGCGAATATGTCCGATGACAACCATTAAGCGATCTATCGCGACGGCTCGCCGCTTAGTGTTTAGGGAGAAACGAAGTTCTTTGGGAAAACCTTGCAATATTCGTTGCTGAGAAAAGCAGTAGCGAGCGTAGTATGTGGCGTTGCGGTCTTTGAGTAGAAACATGATCGTATCACTTGGCAGTATCATGCCAAAAACGAACACATAAGAAAAAAGCCCGAGCCTTTGTATACCAAGGGCTCGGGCTTCATAAATGTGGCGGAGAGATAGGGATTTGAACCCTAGATACGCTATTAACGTATGCCGGTTTTCAAGACCGGTGCTTTCAACCACTCAGCCATCTCTCCGTGTGGGGCGCATAGTATAGGGGTTGGTTGGGCTTGTAAACCCCTATAAAAACTGTTTGCTTTATTTGTGAGCGGTTAGAACGAGTATTTCACACCAACACGGAAACGAGGCTCGTAAGAGTCTTTACCGTCTCTTGCGTCATCGGTGTTTTGTGCGACCATACCGAGCTCACCAAATGGGCGCCAGCCGTGATCAAAGCCTGAGTACTCACCTGTAAAGTTCACTAGGTTGAGATAGTTGTTGTCGCCTTTGTAGCCTTTGCTGTCCGATTGTTCGAATTTACCTTCGATATCGATACCAAAGCCAAAGTCGCCCATTTTGTAGCCAGACGTGAGGTTCAACTGGTTGTAGTGGCTTGAATCACTGCTTTTTGATTCGTTTTTGTAACCGTAACGGTAGCGAAGTGCCACGTTCCAATCACTGGTAATCTTTTGTGTACCGCGTAGATCGAATTTATGTGTTGCGGCAGAAGAGCTTGCGTCAATGGCGTAGGCAGGCTGTAACGTAAAGCTATCGGTGACTTTGTAGTTGTAGCTGACTTTGGTCTCATGGCCCACGTCTTTCAGTTTAGACAGGTCGAAGCTGTCATCGCCGTAACCCCATTTTACTTCTGCGCTCAAGCCAATACCGTTGTCGAATCCATGCGAAATGGCGAGTCGGTCACGATGTCTCGCGTCCATATCGCCTTCAGAAGCAATGTACTCATGACGTAGGTTCAGTGTCGTTGCATTCACTGCTGTTGCGGTTAGGCCAAGTAGGATGGCGGTGGTTAGGATCTTCTTCATCTAGAAACGCCTTTGTAGCTGTAGTTTTGATGGCGGCTAATGTAGTGATCTTTCTTAATAAAATGAACATTAAAATACTCAAATCGTGATCTATGAAACGATGTTTTATTTTGATGGGAATAACGTTTAAATTTTGTAAATTATTCGATGTTTTGCTTTTGTTATTTATTTTTATGCCCTAAAAATAAAATCATTCATCATCCCGATGTATCCTTTTCCTTGTGTTATTTTATTTATTTGATTTGAATCAATTTTATCCTTACCAAATCAGTTTCTGATAATTTTTTAGGATTAATAATCCATATTTTCTATCTTATGTGGCTTTTGTATCTGCTTTTTCGCTGTATTTAGCGTATTTTTGGACAGTTATTCTGATGTGTGAGATTGGCGCTTAGGTACCGTTTTTTGTAAAAATTTACAGTTCGCTTGTTTTAAAAAAATGAAAATAGAACTGCGTTTCACATTTTTTGTGTGTATATCATTAAAAATGTTATTTAAGATCACAATTACATTTTTTCGACGTGAAATCCCTCACAGAGTTGCGTTAAATGAATAGTGAAGCCAGCAGGCGTATTGCTAAGGGAAGTGTCTAACCGGCTGGCATATAACTCTAAAGAGGACGAGAAAATGTATGAAAATCGTAAGCTTGGATTGGCGTACCTGTCTCCCTATATCATCGGGTTGATAGTGTTTACCGCCTTTCCATTTGTGTCATCATTTTTGATGAGCTTCACCGATTACGATCTCATGAATTCGCCTGAATTCGTTGGGATTGAGAACTATCGGTACATGCTCACTGAAGATGATGTGTTCTGGAAGTCAATGAGCGTTACATTCTTGTACGTTTTCTTGACCATCCCAGTCAAACTGGCGTTCGCGTTGTTCATAGCTTTTATCCTGAATTTTAAACTCAAAGGAATTGGCTTTTTCAGAACCGCGTACTACATCCCTTCCATTCTAGGTTCAAGTATCGCTATTGCCGTACTGTGGCGCGCGTTGTTCGCGATCGACGGTGTGCTCAATGGTGCGCTTGGCTTCTTTGGTGTGGAGCCTATCAGCTGGTTAGGTGAACCGGCATTTGCACTCTTCTCCATCACTTTGCTACGTGCTTGGCAGTTTGGTTCGGCGATGGTTATTTTCCTCGCGGCGCTACAAAACGTGCCTCAGTCTCAATACGAGGCGGCGTTGATTGATGGTGCGAGCAAATGGCAAATGTTCTTGAAAGTGACGGTGCCACTGATCACGCCGGTTATCTTCTTTAACTTCATTATGCAAACCACTCAGGCGTTCCAAGAGTTTACCGCTCCGTACGTGATTACCGGTGGCGGACCAATGAAGTCCACTTATTTAATCTCTCTCTACATCTACGAAACCGCGTTCAAGTTCTTTGACATGGGTTACGGCAGTGCTTTGGCTTGGTCATTGTTTGTTGTTGTGGCCATCTTTACGGGCATTACGTTCCGTTCATCGAAGTACTGGGTCTTCTACTCTGGCGATAAGGGAGGGAAATAATCATGTCAGTTATTACGGTTGAAAATCAAGCGGTTGACAATGGTGCAGAGAATGCACGCACGATTCGCCGCGAAAAAATCAATGCCTTTATTCGCTATGTTGTGTTGATTGGTGTGGGCTTTTTGATGCTCTACCCACTGCTGTGGATGTTCACGGCAGCCATGAAGCCCAACCATGAAATTTTCTCGTCGATGAGCCTTATCCCCTCTGAATGGAGTCTGGAAGGGTTTATCAATGGCTGGAAAACAGGGACTGAATTTACCTTCGGTCACTACATCTTAAACACGTTCTATTATGTGCTACCAAAAGTATTCTTTACGGTTGTCTCTTCGACCATCGTGGCCTACGGCTTCGCTCGATTTGACATCCCGTGGAAGAAGTTCTGGTTTGCGACATTGATTGCGACCGTGTTACTCCCTCAATCGGTTCTGCTTATTCCTCAATACGTGATGTTCCGTGAGATGGGTCTGCTCGATAGCTACTTACCGCTGTACTTGCCTTTGGCATTTGCAACGCAAGGCTTCTTCGTTTTCATGTTGGTTCAGTTCCTTCGCGGCGTACCAACAGATATGGAAGAGGCAGCGATGATCGATGGCTGTAATTCACTTCAGGTACTTTGGCATGTTGTCGTACCGGTGATTCGTCCTGCGATTATCTCGGTAGCGCTGTTCCAGTTCATGTGGTCGGTTAACGATTTCTTGGGTCCACTGATTTATGTCTCAAGTGTCGAAAAATACCCGATTGCACTGGCTCTGAAGATGTCAATTGACGTCACTGAAGGGGCGAAGTGGAACGAAATTCTAGCAATGGCTTCTATCGCCATCATCCCATCCATCGTGGTGTTCTTCATGTCTCAAAAATACTTTGTTGAAGGCGTCACCAGTAGCGGTATTAAAGGTTAATTTGGAGTAAGAACAATGGCTGAAGTGAAATTTAAAAAGCTAGAGAAAGTATATTCAAACGGTTTCAAGGCGGTACACGGTGTCGACTTGACCATCAAAGACGGTGAGTTCCTCGTCATCGTTGGGCCATCTGGCTGCGCGAAATCAACCACGCTACGTATGTTGGCGGGCTTGGAAAACATCACCGGTGGTGAAGTCACCATTGGCGGCAAAGTGGTCAACAACTTGGCACCCAAAGATCGCGGCATTGCGATGGTGTTCCAAAACTACGCCCTTTACCCACACATGACAGTAAAAGAGAACTTGGGTTTTGGTCTTAAGTTGCAAAAGCTGCCCAAAGACGAAATCGAAGCGCGCGTTAATGAAGCAGCCAAAATCTTGGAGATTGAAGAGTTGCTCGACCGCTTACCGCGTCAGTTGTCAGGGGGCCAAGCACAGCGTGTGGCAGTAGGCCGCGCTATCGTGAAAAAGCCGGACGTATTCTTGTTTGACGAGCCACTGTCAAACCTAGATGCCAAGCTTCGCGCGTCAATGCGTGTGCGCATCTCGGATCTGCACCGTCACCTTAAGAAAGAGGGCAGCTCTGCGACGGCGGTTTACGTGACGCACGACCAAACCGAAGCAATGACCATGGGCGATCGCATCTGTGTGATGAAGCTCGGTGAGATCATGCAAGTCGATACACCGGATGAGCTCTACAACAACCCCGTCAATATGTTTGTGGCTGGCTTTATCGGTGCACCGGAGATGAACCTACGTGATGTTCAATTGCACGATGAAGAAGATGGCTTGTACGTGGCGATCGGCGACCAGCGTTTGAAACTGCCACAAGCGAAAGCGGAGCAAATTCGCTCACACAAATGTGAGAAAGCAGTGCTCGGTATTCGCCCAGACAGTATTACCTTGCAGATGGCTGAAGATGATGCTCTACCGACGATCACAGGCGATGTGGTGCGTATGGAGAACATGGGCCATGAGGTGTTTGTGTACTTTAGAGTGAATAATCAAGAATTTACCGCTCGTGTGCCGATTGACGATGTGAAAGACAAGCTGGGCATGGAAACGCGCAGTAATGTTAAATTCGTTGTTGATATGCAAAAAGCGCACATCTTTAACAAAGAAACTGAACAGAATATTTCTTTATTACGATAATAATTGGAGAAACATCCATGAACAAAAAGGTACTGACTACTCTTATCGCGTCGGCGATTGCCGCCACCTCTGCACCGTCTTTTGCTGACGTTGAACTGCGTATGTCTTGGTGGGGCGGTAACTCACGCCACCAAGCGACGTTGGAAGCGATTGAGAAGTTCCAACAAAAATACCCAGACATCAAGGTCAAAGCAGAATACACAGGTTGGGATGGTCACTTGTCTCGCTTGACCACACAGATCGCGGGTAACACTGAACCTGATGTGATGCAAACCAACTGGAACTGGCTGCCTATCTTCTCTCGTGATGGCGGTGGTTTCTACGACATGAGCCAAAAGGCGGATGCGCTGCACATTGCGAACTTCCCGAAAACGGCGATGGACATGACCACAGTCAACGGAAAAATCAATGGCTTACCAGTCAGTATGACGTCCCGCGTGTTCTACTACAACAAGCAGAAGTGGGAGCAAGCTGGGGTGGATTACCCAACTAACTGGGACGAGTTGATGGCCGCGGGTAAAGCGTTTGAGAAAAACCTCGGCGCGGATCACTACCCACTGGTTATTGAAGCGCGCGACGTATTTGCGATGAACCGCTCTTACATGCTGCAAACCACGGGTAAAGACATCATCAGCGCTGAGACCAACATGCTCAACTACGAGCAAAAAGAGATGGAAGCCTTCTTCCAGCTTTATGTGGATCAGGTCAGCAATCACGTGTTCCCATCAACCAAAGAGTTCGCTTCGTACGGTAAAGGCAACTTGTATGAAATGCGCCCTTGGATTGACGGTCGCTTCGGTGGTCTATACATGTGGGATACAGCTATCGCGAAATACACCGCCAACCTTGATCCTTCAATGACATTGGAGCTAGCGCCTTACCCAATGGCGCCGGGTGCAACTGACTCAGGTCTGTTGGCGCGTCCTTCGATGATGTTCTCGATTGGTCGTAACACTAAGCACCCAGAAGAAGCGGCGAAATTGGTCGACTTCTTGCTAAACGATCCTGTGGGTGTTGAGGCGCTAGGTCTCGCTCGTGGTATTCCATTGAGCACCGCTGGCCTTACAACGTTGGATGCCAAAGGCGAAATCGACCAAGAAGGCTTGTCTTACCTAGGTTACTTGCAAGCGCAATCGTTGCCAAAAGAAGTGCTGCCAACCACATACACAGACAACGCTCAGTTGATGGAGCTGTTTAGTGAAGTGATGCAAAAACTGGATTACGGCCAAACTGATGCGTCTGGTGCTGCCAAAGACTTCCTACGTCGCGGCGACCGCATCTTGAAACGCATGGCGAAGTAATCGCTAGAGTAGGGCGCGAAGTCAGATGGCTTCGCGCCTTTTTCTTTTGGTCAACTTTTTCGGTTAATAAGGACCTGTCTATTAAGGATTCTCTATGACGGACACTGCCAATCGTCGCACCTTTCGCCCCTATATTGATCTGTTTTATGCCCGTAGCTTAGAGCTAGGGAATCACCCCCAGACGGGCCTGATGGCTGACGGCCTGGATGTCACCACCTTACAGCCTGTGATGTGGACCTACCCCGACGGGCGCCAAGCCCCAATGAGCAACTTTGCCAGCCAACAAAATCTGATGCGCGGATACATCGGCTACAGCATGCTCACCGGTGATAATCACTACTTTACGCACGCCAGCGAACTGAGCGAAAGCATCTTGACCCGTTACCACGACAAACCCAGTGGATTACTGCATTGGGGAGGGCATCGATTTGTCGATTGGGCCAGTGGTGCCATCGAAGGCCCGGCAAGCAAAGAGTGTGTCCACGAACTTAAAAACCACTTCCCATTTTACGATTTGATGTATCAGACCGAGCCGGCGGTGACTGAGCGCTATTTGAGTGGTTTTTGGGCGTCACACGTGATGGATTGGGACAAATGCGATCTTACGCGACATGGCGAATATGGCCGAGAGCAACCGGAATCGATATTTTCCCGCCATACGCCTAAAGACGCCGTTGATGCGAGCGCATGGCCTACGTTGCCGGAAACGGTCGGGCTGACGTTTGTTAATGCCTCAACCGATCTGATTTACGCCGCGTGTCACGCCTATCGCTACACGCACGACCAAGCGGCGCTGACTTGGGCTAAGCACCTCTATCGACAATTTGTGCTCGCCCGTCATCCAAAGACCCGTATGCCGGTCTATCAATTCTCTTCACCCTTGCAGCGAGAGCCTGTGCCTGAGGATGATCGTTTGACCTACTCTTGGTTTGGCGATCGCGCGCGGCGTCAATTCGGACCTGAGTTTGGCCCTATTGCGCTTGAAGCCAATGCGCTGTTTCGTGATTGCTGGGCGCTGGTGGTGGATAATCCGCTGGCTCTGTTAGCTTGCCCTGAAGTGTGTGAAGACAAAGAGTGGCTTGGCTGGATCATTGATGGCATTGAGGGCTACTTTACTCACGCTTGGGATGAGGCAACCAATCAAATGAAGCCGTGCTGGGCTGATGGGACCGACTTAACGGGCTATCAGTTTGTGCGAGATGGCTATTATGGCGACAAAGGCACCACATTAGCGCGTCGTGATGCCGATCCTGCCTACTCATTGACGCTGACGCGCGCCTATCGAGCCAGCCAAAACGAGCGTGTTGAGCGCCTATTAAAACGCATGCTGACGCGCTTTGAACTCGCCCGTTTTGAGTCCTCAGCAGGGCCCTTGATTGAGGTAGCTAGCGAGACGTCACTCTGTTCGAGCTACTTGCTATTGGCGCTGATAGAGATGCATCACATCGACGGCGATCATCGTTGGTTGACGTTAGCAGACAGCGCGGCAACGCAACTGATTGAGCAGCATTGGCACAGCGAAAGTGGCTTGTTTGTTGCCAATAAAGCGGTCAAGTACGCCCGTTTTGACGACCCGATTCCCTATGCGCTGCTTTGTCTTGAAGCGGCGCATCAGGGGATTTACGATGAACTGCCTACTTTGGTTTCAAGCGGTGGCTACTTGCATGGCGATCGTCAAATGGGTGATCAGGTGCACGTCGTCTATGACCGAGATGTCATCTATGGTGAGCGTCACAATGAGATGGCGATGACGGCGCAATAACCGTCAATCTTGCAGCCCTTCGTTAGCTGAAGGGCTGCTGCGGTTTCCAGCCAAGTTCGCTGTGCTCGTCAATCTCACGCTGTTGCTGCGGCAGTGCGTGAGCGCCTTCACCTCGATTACCTACCAATTCAAATCGACTTTGCTCTGGGGTAAACCACACTCGCTTGCCGTCTCGACCGCGGCCACTCATGGATGTCCAATCGCTGACATGTTCGCCAAGTTCACACTCTACGTAGGCACAATGCCCAATAGCATTCGGGTCGGCGTAATGGCCATCAGAGAAGTGCGTGGTGGGGTGCCAAGGGCGGCCGAGTGCATAGCTGCCTTTGGGGACGTCAGCTTCGGCATCGATAACGCAGCGGTAGAAGACCAAACCCAGGGGTACACAATGAGGTGTGCTCGGCGCAGCGATGTAACCCCATAGCGCGTCCTTGGGTCTGTCACTTCTGGCGCGGCAAGTGATTCGGCACTGTTCAAATAAAGCGCTGCCGCGACCAAAGATAAAATCAATACTGCCCAGAATATGACATGTAGAGAAGTAGCTGCGTCCTGCGCTCACGTACAGGGTGTCGTGATAACTATCGAGTATCAGATCGTGGCCAATGAAATAGTCAGCGTGATGGCCAACCAATAGGGCGACGGATTGGGTGTGCGTGAGTTTACTGTGATCACTATCGTTTTTCGCTTGGTTGGCAATAAAGTCGAACGAGTTGCGAATCGTGAGATGAGCCAATGTGCAGTGCTGGTTATCGACGATGACGACGCGGCTACCGTAGGTGCCGCCTATAGAGCCATCGTCCAACACCATTTGATTGGCGATCTTACTATCGATCACGGTTTCACGTGCGCATTCACCGACTAGCGACACTTTGGCGCGTGCAATTGTCAGCCGCTCTGGATAGTGACCTTTGCGAATAAAAATCCGATACGGAGCATCATTCGCGGGGGCAGCCTCGATCGCCGCTTGAATAGAGGTAAAATCAGCGCCACCTGCGCTATCGACGATGGCATGGTATTGAGTCATAGTAAATCCATAAAATGAACCGTTGGTTTATTTTATGGATTTTGATACTGAGGTTCTGTGATGCGTCGCCGTATAAACGAGAAAGGGCTCATCCGAAGATAAGCCCTTTAGGGATAAATGGTCGGACTGACTGGATTTGAACCAGCGACCCCTGACACCCCATGACAGTGCGCTACCAAGCTGCGCTACAGTCCGATTCGCTTAATTTACCATATTCAACGTAAGCGTCAATTATAACATTATGATTTAGTTGCTCTTTGTATAAAATCTCTGCAATTCGGTTAAACCTTGCATTAACACCGGCAGTGTAGGGTTGTCGTCTTGTAATCGCTGGTAGTTTGCATCGTACAATTTGTAGTTGCCGAACTTGTCGATCACCGTGGTGTTTTTGTTGGTAATCAGGGCTAACTCACGCGAATCACCGGCTAAAATCCATTTGCGAGAACGCTCATCAAACAAATTGCGACCACTACTAAAGTCACTTGGGTTTGACGATACCCCTAACATGTCTTGCAGCAGCGTCACCGAGAAGTCGAGGTGGCTGGTGCGGTGAGTAAAGGTGGCCGCGACCTTACCTGGCCAATGGATCACCATCGGCACCTGAAGTTGGTATCGGCTGTAATTACTGTTCGCGCCCCAACTGTTGGTCTGGGTTTCATTGAACTCTGCGCCGTGGTTTGAGGTGATCACCACAATGGTGTCTTCCTCGAGACCTAGGGTATCGAGCGCGTCAATCAGCAGCGCGACTTGTTTGTCGGCGTGCTGAACGGATTTGTGGTAACCGGCGATGAGCTTTTCCGTCGAGGTTTGTTTGTCGTTGTTGTCACTGCTGTAAGCACTGAAGTTTTCGACAGGGGTGAGCTCAACGTAGCTAAACCAAGGTGACTTTTTCTGCTCTTGTACCCAAGTTGCCCATGCGTTAATGGTTTGCTCTTCGGCAGAGTGATCAGAATCGAAGGCAACGCCGTGGAAGTTCATACCGCGGAAAACGGTTTCGCCGTACAGCGCATCATCGAAGTTATCACTACTGAATAGGCCAAATTGGTACTCTTTGTCGACCAACGTATCAATCACAATCGGCTTGGAACCCTGCGCTTTAATGCTGCTGGCGTAGCTACTCGGTAGACCATAAAACAGACCAAACACACCAAAGGTGTCATTACTTGAGCTGTAGTGATTGGTAAAGTTCAGGTTTTGCGCGGCGAATTGCGCCGTCGCTGGCATCAACTGCTCATTCAAAGCATCGCCTCTGAGGTTGTTGACGCTCACCACCAATACGTTCAACTGGTTGGCGCGGCGATTGAACTCCAGTGGCTCAAGCGGGTAGCTGACCAGTTGGTTGCTGGTTTGGTTGTTCTCTAGGCGTTTGAGATATTGCTCTCGGTCCAGCAAGCCGTGTTTCTCCATAAAGGATTTAGCGGTCATCGGGTAGGAGAGCGGGAAGTTCGCACGTTGAGAGGTGATCGGATTGTAGAAATACGCATCCGCCCACACATAAATTAAGTGGCTAGTGATGAAGCTGATAAAGAACAGCGCCGAAATTGGGCGGCCGACGTGCTTATGAGAGAGTTTACGCTGCTTGCGCCACACCCATTCAGATAACGCCAATTGGAGCAAAAAGATGAGCGGTAACACCACAAACAAATGTTGCAAATCGGCACTGAGGGCAGAGGAGCTGTCATCGTTGAACAGCACTTCCCACACCACGGGCGTTAAATGCAAATTGATGGTCTGGTACGCTTGAGTGTCAATCAGCAATACGGTGAGTCCCACCGTTGCAAAACAGACCGCCACCAGGCGGAACAGTTTGCGTGACGGAAGGACAAACGTCAGCGGAAAGAGAACAAGGAGATACAGGGCAAATACGAGGAAGCCAAAATGCCCGACCCAAGAAACGGCCAGATAAAATTGACCGAGCAAAGTCTCAGGCCATGGTGATTGAGTGATATAACGGGTACCAATCAACATCGCAGCGATGATGTTGAAAAACGCAAACCAGTGACCCCAGCCGACGAGACGCGATACGCGCTCACCATATGTATTTCCGTTATCTACCATGTATCTTTATCTATTATCCGTTTATTTTTTAATGGCTTTTTTCTTCGATAGAAGAAATCAACGCCTGAGCAAATTTTTCAGCAATTGCTTTGCGTTGTGAAGGCGCAACATCCTGATTTAAGACATTGGTTGCGATATTTCCTGCGATCATAAGCGCCAGTTCTGGACCCGCGGCATGTTTGTCTAGGATAGCAGCCACTTCAGTTAAGATCTGTTCTACTTTCTCGTCGCTGTATTTAGATGTAATCGGCATAAAGACTCTAATGATGATAGTAAAGCGGCTTATGATACCCTACAATGCGATGCAACTGAAACCTACCCAGCGATAAAAATCACATGAGTTTGCACCTCTCTCACGTAATCTTACATCAACTTCAGAAAAATGATTCCGACGAGCTCATCGTCAATTACCGCAGTGCTTCTCTTGCCAATGATGCGTCGACAGAAAACCTCGTCGCAGAGCTGCATCGCGTGTTTCATTCTAAAGCGGGAAAAGGCTTTGGCTGCTTCAAATCAGACAGCGAATTTCAGCACTGGTTGCATGAACTGCGTAAAGGGGAGCGCGATTTTTACGACTTCTCACAAGTCAGCGCCAAGCGCTTAAAAGATGAGTTAGCGAAATACCCCTTTGCCGATGAAGGCATCTTGGTGATTGCACAGTATCAATCACTCGCGACTGATTACTTGTTTGTCGCCATCATTCCGTCTAATCAGAGCTTAAAGGTCACCGAAGGGCTGGACATTAGCGCCACCGATTATCTCGATCTTGGCAAAATGGACATTGCCGCGCGTATCGACTTGACGGCTTATGAGACCGATAAAGAGTCCAACCGCTATCTTGCCTACATCAAAGGGCGAGTAGGGCGCAAAGTGGCAGACTTCTTCTTGGACTTCCTGCAGGCAGAGGTCGGGCTCGACAGCAAGCAGCAAAACCAAGTGTTGATGCAGGCTGTGGATGATTTCTGTGCTGATTCCAAGTTAGAAAAAGACGAAGTACTGAGTTTTAAAAAGCAAGTGGCGGATTACTGCAGCGAGCAAATTAAAGCCGGCGATGAAGTCTACGTGAAAGAGTTGTCTGGTGAGTTGTCCCCCTCGCATGATGGCACAAGCTTTTTGGATTACACCCAAGAGCAAGGCTACCAACTTGAGGAGAGTTTCCCAGGAGATAGAACCGCAGTTCGTAAGCTGACCAAGTACGTTGGCGCTGGCGGTGGCCTGAGTATTAACTTCGACAGTTTGCTGCTTGGCGAGCGTATTTTCTATGACCCGGAAACCGACACCCTGACCATCAAAGGCACACCGCCGAACTTGCGCGAGCAACTCAATCGCAAATGATGCATCGGTAAAGAGCAGAGCTTAGCTCAATCCCTATCTATGAGCCCGCGTATGTCGCGGGCTTTTTGTTGCGTTGTGCCACAGACAAGAGGAAAGAGCGAGTGCAAAGCCGCTTTCTTCAGCAGAATGTAAAAAATCGGTATATGATTGTATTTACGGACATTGTTTAGGGCATACACATGGATAGTAGCAGGCTCAGGCTAGGTGGGATGGTCGTCTTACTGTGGATTGCAGTAACAGCAATTTTAGTGAGCAACTATCGAGTCCTGGGCGAATCTCATCAGCGGATCACCGAATTGCGTAACGCGGTTGAAGAGCTGCGTAGCACCTTTCACCTCTCCTCCGCGTATCGGCCAGAAGCGACGGATCAGCAAGAGCTGAATCTGCAACTGATTTATGCGCTGCAATTGCAGATTGAAGCCAATTATGAGCAAAGTTGGTACTCCCCTGATGTTAGCCAACTGCTTTTTTCACTGGATAAATACATTGCACAAGCGAAAGCCTACCTCGACAACGACCTCCTTATTCAAGAGCTGATTGAAACCATCAAGCAAGCGAGGGGCAAACAGGCCGATTCGCCACTGTTGACGCAAACCTACTACCGGTTGAGTGCGTTGGTGCTTGAAGAAGTGTTTGGTACGCATGACGATAGCCCACGTCTATCGCGTGAAATGGACAGTATTTATGTTTGGTCAACGGAACTAGAGGGCACACAGCAACAAGAATTGCAGCGTGTACTCGCGTTGGTGGCTCAGGTGTTGGGGACGTACGCGAAAGGTCTGCACTTGGTTGAAGGGCTGGTCGGGCATGATGTCAATATTCAAATTGCTTCCTTGGGCGAGGCGTACCACCAAAGCTTGGAGCGTCATGTGCAGCTTGGATTAGTCAGTTCAGCTCTCGCCATCACGGCGCTGGTTTTACTAGTGATGAGCGCACGAACGGCGGCGCGTTCACGTTTAGCGTCAAATGAGCCGATGGTTGATCATCACAACAGGGTTGAGGTTGACAAAAAAGACAATGAACTCGAGGAAGTAGAGAGTCCTATGGAACCAGAGCCGATTATCGATACACAAGCTATGTTGAGCTCGCTCAATGGTGATACAGAGTCAGTATGCATGCTGCTGGAAGTATTTGTGGAAGATCATCAAGATGACGTCAGTACCATTGAACGGTTGATTGTTGAATCCCCCGAGACTGCACTGCGCAAAGCGCACAGTTTAAAAGGTGTGGGGGGAAACTTAGGTGCGCCGCTACTCAAACAAGCCGCTGCTCACGTTGAAAAAGCGATCAAAGAGACGCAAACCGACCTGTCTGATGAGCTCAACGAGCTACAGCATGTCCTTGGCCAGGCGATTGACGAGGCGAAACAGTTCTTAAAAGCGAATCAGCTTTAATTGAGAGCGATGAGTCAACAAAAATGGCCATTCCAAGTGGTGGCCTTAGCGATGGAAAAGATCATACGTCAATCAGAAGCCCCGTGTTAAGTTTGGTTCTGACTTGTCGACTACTTCCCCCGTAGATGCTTTGTTTTCTTTCTGTTCGGTTTGAACGATCAGTAGTGTCGTCGTTGAGAAAAAGTGAGAAAACAGTCAGCTAACGCGATTCTAGCGCTTAGCGAGACAAAACTTACAAAAATATGGCATTTTTTGCTTGAGATTTTGAGCTGAACATTGAAAGATGAGTGATTCCTTTTTTAGATTACATGGAGAGTTGAGAATGAGAGTAGGTTTAGTCGGTTGGCGTGGCATGGTAGGTTCTGTCCTCATGCAGCGCATGGTGGAAGAGAAAGATTTTGATCTCATTGAACCGGTTTTTTACAGCACTTCTCAAGTCGGTATCCCAGCTCCAAACTTTGGTAAAGACGCGGGTTTGCTGCAAGATGCGTTCGATCTAGAGAGCCTAAAACAGCTTGATGCCGTCATTACTTGTCAAGGTGGCAGCTACACGGAAGAAGTGTATCCGAAACTGCGCCAAGCAGGTTGGAAAGGCTACTGGATTGATGCAGCCTCAACACTGCGTATGGCTCAAGATTCAATCATCACGTTGGATCCGGTCAACTTGGCGCAAATCCAACAAGGTATCCACGCGGGCACCAACACGTTTGTTGGTGGTAACTGCACGGTAAGCTTGATGTTGATGGGCCTAGGTGGCTTGTTCGAAAAAGGGCTGGTGGAGTGGACCAGCGCGATGACGTATCAAGCGGCGTCTGGTGCGGGTGCGCAAAACATGCGTGAGCTTATCTCGCAAATGGGCGTGATCAACGACTCAGTGAGCTCAGAGCTGGCCAACCCTGCAAGCTCCATTCTGGATATCGACCAAAAAGTGGCGGATACCATGCGCAGCGATTCGTTCCCAACGGATAAGTTTGGCGTGCCGCTTGCGGGCTCATTGATACCTTGGATCGATGTGAAACGCGACAATGGTCAGAGCAAAGAAGAGTGGAAAGCGGGTGTCGAAGCGAACAAGATCCTAGGTTTCCAAGCGTCACCTGTTCCTATTGATGGCACATGTGTTCGTATCGGTGCGATGCGTTGTCACTCACAAGCGTTGACCATCAAGCTCAAACAAAACGTGCCGATGGATGAGATTGAAGAGATCATCGCCACGCACAATGACTGGGTGAAAGTGATCCCGAATGACCGTGATATCACGGCAAAAGAGCTGACTCCAGCGAAAGTGACGGGTACCTTATCGATTCCTGTCGGCCGTCTACGTAAGATGGCAATGGGTGATGACTTCCTCAACGCATTCACCGTCGGTGACCAGCTGCTATGGGGCGCGGCAGAGCCGTTGCGTCGTACGTTGCGTATCATTCTAGCGGAGAAATAAACCCTCAAACCCGAGTGTTGGTTCCCTATCCTAAAGCGCCTCTTTGCAGGCGCTTTTTTTATTGGTGATTGTTTTATCGGTGATTCACAAAGTGCTTAGACTTTTTCTTGAACTGGGGCGGTTACGCGCTTATCGGGATCGGCGAGTTCACTGCCACAATGCTTGCAATAGAGCGCGTCAGACTCATGCCCCGATTTTGAGCAGTTTGGGCATTTGACCAAGGTCTTGTGTGATTTCATCTCTTGGTTGATTTCAGCGGTGATGATGCCAGTGGGCACCGCAATGATCGAGTAACCCAGCAGCATGGTAATGGCCGCGATGGTTTTACCTAGACCGGTTTGCGGCACTAAGTCGCCATAACCTACGGTGGTGATGGTCACGATGGCCCAATAGATGCTCATGGGAATGCTGGTGAAGCCGTTATCTGGTCCTTCAATGACGTAGATGAGGGCGCCAAAGATGGTGACCAAGATGGCGACATTGGAGAAAAAGATAAAGATTTTGCGCCGAGAAGTGAGCAGAGAACGCAGCAAGATGTTGGAGTCTTGCAGATAGCGAACCAACTTAAGAATGCGGAAAATACGCATCACTCTGAGCAGTCGGATCACGCCCATAAAGGTCGCCGAAGGAAAGAAAAACGCCACGTAAGTGGGCAAGATAGCCAATAAATCAATCACCCCATAAAAACTTTTCGCATAGGCGAGGGGCTTTGGCGAGCAGTAGAGCCGCACAAGGTATTCGAGCGTAAACAGCGCAGTAAACGAGTATTCCAGCACTCTTAATGTACTTTTCCATTCCTGCGGCACGCTAGGCAGTGATTCAAGCAATAGAACGATCAGCGAGGCAAAAATCGCTACGATAAGCGCCAAATCGAAGCGTCGACCCGCCTTGGTATGCGTGCCAAAGATGATGACATAGAGATGGTGTTTTAAGGGATCGGATTTCATGACCTAGCCTAGTGACAAACGACAAGGTCAGAGTATGAGCAAAGCTGAAAGGCGTCAACCTTGCTCAATGTATGTTTGATCAACGCCTTAGTGGGATTCTAAGGGATTAGGCGAGGCCAGGAAATAGATTGCGTAACCCGTTGGCAATGAACTCGATGCCCAGAGCACCAAGAATCAAGCCCATGATACGCGTAATCACGTTGATGCCGGTTTGGCCAAGGAATTTCACGATCAAAGGCGCAGAACGAAACAGCAGCCAAGAGCACAAGCAAAACACCGCGATGGTAATGATGATACCTGTGGTATCCATCATGCCCGGGTAGCGTGAACCATAAACGATGGTTGAACTGATCGCACCAGGACCGGCCATTAGCGGCATCGCTAATGGCACAACACCGATTTGTTCGCGGCTGACGTACTCCGATTTTTCCTGCTTGTTCTGCTTATCTTCACCGAGCTTACCGCTCATCATCGAAAAGGCGATGCTCAGCAGCAGTAAACCGCCTGCCACACGAAACGAATCTAGAGAAATGCTGAACATATCGAGCAACATCTGCCCGCCGAGTAGAGAGACGATCAGAATAACCGCGACCGCCGCGTTGGCTGTGGTTGCGGTTTTGTGTTTCTCTTCGAGGGTCATATGACCGGTTAACGAGACAAACACCGGCATGATCCCCACCGGGTTAACGGCGGCGACTAAACCGAGAAAAAACTGTAAAAAAATCGCTAATTCAAAGGTTTGCATCTAAGCATGTCCACATTAGGCAAAGGGGTAAAAAAGTCACGCGGAATATAGTCTAAATTCACGCAGATAACGAATGAAAAAAGCTAATCTGTCGCCTATACCATGACTGAGAATTTCTAATTATTCCTGACAAAGGGATCGTGCCTGACATGTTTTGTTAACCAAAAGAGGCGTAAGATGAGCTACAGTTTTACGATGTTGTTAAGTTTGCCACAAAATCATGTCTTCAAGACGCCATTTCATCTAAAAATGACGTAACTTGTAGTGTGAGTAGCACGAATTTTGTGAATTACATGTAAGTTTGTGGTCAAAAAATGAAACTTTTTTACAATCTATGCTTGTTCAACGAGTTCGATTGATTGATTGCTGTTATTTTATTCAGTTCGAATTTGTGATTTAAGTCTTTATAAATTAGTGGTTTATGGTGATTTGTGCGATTCGCGTACCACTAACTAGGTAAATAGTTTTTCAGAACTGATCTGGGTCAATTTTTTTCACAACCTGAAATAATATACTCAGCCCTGAAAGCAATTTACTAAGAAAGCTGTGATTGACTGCCCAAGATAAGCATGCAGTTGGCTTAATAAAAAGTTTTTAATATTTGTTAATTTTAGGAGATTTCCCTATGCCTGTTACTAATATAGCCGAGCTAGATGCAATGATTGCACGCGTTAAGAAAGCGCAAGAAGAGTTCGCAACTTACTCTCAAGAGCAAGTTGACCAAATCTTCCGTGCTGCTTCTCTTGCTGCGAACCAAGCTCGTATCCCGCTAGCACAACAAGCGGTCGAAGAATCTGGTATGGGTATTGTTGAAGATAAAGTAATCAAGAACCACTTCGCTTCTGAGTTTATCTACAATAAATACAAAGACGAAAAGACCTGTGGCATCCTAGAAGAGGATGACAACCTAGGTACTATGACTATCGCTGAGCCTGTGGGCATCATCTGTGGTATCGTACCTACCACAAACCCAACTTCTACAGCGATCTTCAAATCTCTTATCTCTCTGAAGACTCGTAACGGCATCATCTTCTCACCACACCCACGTGCGAAAAACTCAACCAACGATGCAGCGAAACTGGTTCTAGAAGCAGCAGTAGCAGCGGGCGCGCCAAAAGACATCATCGGTTGGATTGACCAACCATCTGTTGAGCTATCAAACGCGCTAATGAAGCACGATGACATCGCACTTATCCTTGCTACTGGTGGTCCAGGCATGGTTAAAGCCGCTTACTCTTCTGGTAAGCCAGCAATCGGTGTTGGTGCAGGTAACGTTCCTGTCGTTATCGATGAAACGGCTGACGTTAAACGTGCAGTGGCTTCTATCCTAATGTCTAAAACATTCGATAACGGCGTAGTGTGTGCTTCTGAGCAGGCAGCAATCGTTGTTGACGAAGTTTACGACGAAGTGAAAGAGCGTTTCGCAACGCACAAAGCGGTTGTACTGAGCAAAGCTGACGCGGATAAAGTACGTAAAGTTCTACTTATCGACGGCGCATTGAACGCGAAGATCGTTGGTCAGCCAGCAGCAGCAATCGCTGAGATGGCGGGCGTGAAAGTTCCTGCTGACACGAAAGTGCTTGTTGGTGAAGGTCTTGGTAAAGTGTCTTACGAGGACGCATTTGCTCACGAGAAACTCTCTCCAACGCTTGGCTTGTTCCGTGCAGACAACTTCGAAGATGCGGTTGCTCAAGCAGTGACTATGGTTGAAATCGGCGGTATCGGTCACACCTCTGGTCTATACACTAACCAAGACACAAACGCAGACCGTATCCGTTACTTTGGCGACAAGCTAAAAACAGCTCGTATCCTAATCAACATCCCGACGACTCACGGTGGTATCGGTGACCTGTACAACTTCAACGTTGCACCTTCTCTAACTCTAGGTTGTGGTTCATGGGGTGGTAACTCTATCTCTGAGAACGTAGGTCCTAAGCACCTAATCAACAAGAAAACTGTAGCGAAGCGAGCTGAAAACATGTTGTGGCACAAACTACCTAAGTCTATCTACTTCCGTCGTGGTAGCCTTCCGATCGCGCTTAGCGACCTAGAAGGTAAGAAACGCGCATTCCTTGTTACTGACCGTTTCCTATTCAACAACGGTTACGCAGATGACGTAGTACAACTACTGAAAGCACAAGGTATGGAAGTACAAACGTTCTTCGACGTTGAAGCTGACCCAACGCTATCAGTGGTTAAGAAAGGTGCTGAAGCGATGCAAAGCTTCCAGCCTGACGTTATCCTAGCACTTGGTGGTGGTTCACCAATGGATGCGGCGAAGATCATGTGGGTAATGTACGAGCACCCAGAAACGCACTTTGAAGAGCTTGCAATGCGCTTTATGGACATCCGTAAACGTATCTACAAGTTCCCTAAAATGGGTAAAAAAGCTGAGCTTGTTTGTATCACCACAACTTCAGGTACAGGTTCAGAAGTGACACCATTCGCGGTAGTAACTGATGACGAAACTGGTGCTAAGTACCCACTTGCTGACTACGAGCTAACACCTCAGATGGCGATCGTTGATGCTAACCTAGTCATGAACATGCCTAAGTCTCTAACCGCATTCGGTGGTTACGATGCTGTGACTCACGCTCTAGAAGCTTACGTATCAGTTCTTGCGAACGAGTACTCTGATGGTCAAGCTCTACAAGCACTTAAGATGCTTAAAGAGTACCTACCTTCAAGCTACGCGAACGGTGCAAACGACCCAATCGCTCGTGAGAAAGTACACAACGCGGCAACTATCGCTGGTGTAGCATTTGCGAACGCATTCCTAGGTGTATGTCACTCTATGGCGCACAAGATTGGTGCTGAGTTCCACCTACCACACGGTCTGGCGAACGCACTACTGATCTCTAACGTGGTACGTTACAACGCGAACGACAACCCAACTAAGCAGACTGCATTCTCTCAATACGACCGTCCACAAGCACGTCGTCGTTACGCTGAGGTTGCTGACCACCTAGGCCTAAGCCAAGAAGGTGACCGTACTGCTCAGAAGATTGAACGTCTACTAGCGTGGATGGATGAGTTGAAACAAGACCTAGACATTCCAGCGTCAATCCAAGCGGCGGGTGTTGCTGAAGCTGACTTCCTAGCGAAGCTAGATGAGCTAGCGGTTGAAGCGTTCGATGACCAATGTACTGGTGCGAACCCACGCTACCCTCTAATCTCTGAGCTGAAAGAAGTTCTAAAAGCTTCTTACTACGGTAAAGCATTCGTTGAAGGTGAAACTTTCGAAGGTACAACTGTTATCAAGAAGAAAGCGGATCAAGAAGCAGCGAAAGCAGCACCAAAAGCGAAGAAAGAAAAAGCGGACGCATAAGTAAGCCGTCACGTTGAGATAGGTTTTCGCTAGCACGAAACCTACGCTTTGAAATCGAGCCCTAGCCCTGTGCTGGGGCTTTTGTTTGTCTGCTCATATTTTGTGCTATCCATGTTGGTGCTATTCATATTGGTGGCGTAAAAAAGCCGATGCAATTGCATCGGCTCATTACTCATCTCCAATAGCCTACCCAATCAGGCTATTTCTCTTCGTCTGGCAGTTTGACGTTGAGCTCGAGAACGGAGATGTCGTCATCTTTGTGCTCAAACGACAGGTCGACCATCGATGGGTCAATGTCGACATACTTCGCAATGACCTTCAGAATATCTTCTTTAAGCTGAGGCAGATAAGACGGCGCAGGGTCGTTTTGACTGCGACGCTCGGCCACAATGATTTGCAGTCTCTCTTTGGCTAAATTCGCAGAGCTCTTTTTCTGCGGGCGGAAAAACTCAAGTAATGACATGCCTAATTAGCCTCCAAATAGTCGTTTAAAAATGCCTTTCTTCTGCTCTGTGAGGAAGCGGAAATCCACTTGCTCACCGAGAAGACGCTCAACCGTATCATTATAGGCCATACCGGCGTCGGACTCGTCGTCGAAGATGACCGGCACCCCTTTGTTAGAGGCATTCAAAACCGCTTGGCTCTCCGGGATCACGCCGAGCAGGGAAATGTGCAAGATCTCTTCGACATCTTCCACGCTGAGCATTTCACCTTGATTTACGCGCGCAGGGTTGTAGCGCGTGAGTAGCAGGTGCTGTTTCACCGGCTCTAAGCCTTCTTCTGCGCGACGGGATTTAGAATCGAGAATACCCAGGATACGGTCGGAGTCACGTACAGAAGAGACTTCTGGGTTGGTGGTGACAATTGCTTCATCAGCAAAGTACAACGCCATCAAAGCGCCTTGCTCGATGCCTGCTGGTGAGTCACAGATAATGAATTCAAAACCCATCTTATCCATGTCATCGAGCACTCGGCGTACGCCTTCTATGGTGAGGGCGTCTTTGTCACGAGTTTGAGAGGCGGGCAAGATGAACAAGTTGTCGGTACGTTTGTCTTTGATCAGCGCTTGATTGAGCGTTGCTTCGCCATTGATGACGTTAACAAAGTCGTACACGACGCGACGTTCGCAACCCATAATCAAGTCAAGGTTACGCAGACCAATATCAAAATCGATCACAGCGGTTTTTTTGCCTTTCATCGCAAGGCCTGAAGCGATAGCAGCGCTAGAGGTGGTTTTCCCTACGCCGCCTTTTCCTGATGTGACAACAATAATGCGTGCCATTCGTTGGTTCCTTTAAACTATTAAATTGTTAACAGCTCGAATTTAAGTGAATCGTCGCTCAAGCTGAACATCACTTTCTGTTGCCAATATTCCTCGGCAAACTGTTCCGTAAGCCAGTAGTGCCCAGCAATAGACATCAATTCTGCATTGAGTTTGTTACAGATGATGACGGCGCCCGTGTTGCCACTGGCCCCTGCAATAGCGCGACCACGCAACGTGCCATGGATGTGAATCGAGCCATCGGCAATCACCTCGGCACCTTCACTGACATGATTGAGTACCACTAAATCCGCGTCTTTGGCGTAAATCTGTTGCCCAGAGCGCACCGGGGTGCGAACAATTTTGGTGGGCGCTAAGGTCGCGGGCGCTTTTGTGGGGGACTTGCTTGCCGTCATCACGGCGAACTTAGCGTCAGACGCTAAGTTTTGTGTACGTTTGTCTGGGCATCCCGTCACCCCAACAGGTATCATGCCCGCTTGGGCGATGCCTTGCTTTAGCTTTACAAAGTCCAATTCGCCCGCCACCTTTGAAATATTGATCACCACAGGTGCGTGAGCAAAAAACGCAGGTGCCGTTTGCACTTTCTGTTGTAAAAAGTCGATGCATTTGTCGACATCGTTATCGCTAAGGTGCAAAACGGACAAGGTGAAACTACTGCCTTTCAAGTCAGGCGAAGCGGCGCTGGATGATTGGGACGGTTTGGATGGAGCGGTGACGCTCTCTGACCCAATGGTCTGTGGCCTGCTTGTATTGGGCTCGGTCATATTCGACATATAGGTAAGTGGCAACCTCTTAAGGGCGTTGCTTGGGACTAGGGGACTCATGTTATATTCCCTCCCTAAGCTCAGCAAGTTATCTTGCGCTCAATTGGGTGTTTTGCTCTCAAAAATAGCGAAACATTGACGTTTAATGACAATGAGATAAAAACATAGACATGCTTTGTGCAATTTATAAGAGTTCAAAAAAAGAGGGCGCGTACCTCTACTTACCGAAAAAGGACGATTTTTCGCAAGTTCCTGACACACTGATGCAGATGTTCGGTAAACCTACAATGGTGATGATGGTGAAGCTTGACGGGCGCAAGTTAGCACAAGTCGACATCGAAAAAGTGAAGCAATCCATGCAAGATGAGGGCTTCTTTTTGCAACTGCCACCCCCACCGAAAAACCTGCTTGATGAATACAAAGAGCAGAAAAAAGCTCGCCAGCAGTCGAATAATTCATAGTTCTAAAGACTCGCTAAAATTGCTCAAGGAGGGCAATGTGAAAACAATACTGTCAGCTGTTCTAGGATTGACACTTTCAGGCACTGTGTTGGCAACGTCAGTGTCTGCGAGTGAGGTGTCATTTGATGATTACATCCAAACACTCAGAGATGAAGCCAAAGCGATGGGGATTGCTCAGCCCGTCATCGATGAGGCATTTGCCAATGTGACTCATAAACCACGCGCCGTGACGGCCGATAAGAATCAGCCAGAGAGAAAACTGACCTTAGATGAGTACATTCCACGTGCCGTACCAAAATGGAAAATCGATCAAGCCAAAGCTCTTTACCAAAAGCACCACACTGAGTTGACTCGCATTGGCGAGCAATATGGTGTGCAGCCGCGCTTTATTGTTGCGCTGTGGGGCGTTGAGAGTAACTTCGGAAAATTTACCGGCAATTACCCCGTCATTGATGCACTCGCGACCTTGGCGTACGACGGCCGCCGTGAGGCCTTCTTTCGCAGTGAAACCATGGCCGCGTTACAGATCTTAGAGCAGGGCCATATTGCTTTTGATGACTTTAAAGGCTCATGGGCAGGGGCGATGGGCCAGTGCCAGTTTATGCCGAGCTCGTTTTTAGCCTTTGCTGCGGATGGTAACGGTGATGGTAAAAAAGACATCTGGACGACAGAAGCGGATGTGTTTGCTTCGGCGGCCAATTATTTAAGTCAATCCGGTTGGGACGATACCTACACCTGGGGACGTCAAGTGACGCTTCCCGCTGGGTTTGATACGTCAATTCAAGGGCGAGCGCCGGACAAAGCCAAATATTTGCAACAGTGGGCGTCAATGGGGATTAACCGTTTTGATGGCCGACCGCTACCTAAGCTCGACCAAGATATCCAAGCCTGGTTGATCGCACCCGATGATGGGAATGGGCGTGTTTATTTGGTCTACAATAACTATAACGTACTAATGAAATGGAACCGGTCTTACTACTTTGCGCTGGCTGTTTCACACCTTGCGGATGCAATTGTGATGTGATGCGGTAAACAAAAACGACGAATCCTCCTACATTCAGTTGCGCTTAGCTTGACGGTGTCTATATTTGATTGACAATAAATAATGTAGCATTATCTAAATAAGTGATTGGTTTTGTAGCAATGACTGGAGCGCGATGAACGTACACCACTTTGTAGCGGATAAATTATCCGAAGTCGTCTTAATGAAACAGCAGCGCCAGATGATGATGATTCGGGTGCTCGCTGTCTTAGGTGTCTCCTTCCTTGCGGCCTTCTCTGTCTATAGTTTTTATCGCGGCGATATTGAGCTGGGCACAACGCTGGCCTTTTACTCCTTGGTTGGCATCGTCACCATCAAAATGATTAACCTGCAACATCGCTTTGGTCTTGCTGGGCTATCTTTTATGATCTACTCCTTGAGTTTGTATCTTATTTTTACTGGAGGGTATGAAGGTACTGGCATTATGTGGGTCTACCCACTGTCTGCCATCGGCATATTCATCAATAGTTTTCGTGTTGGAGTGGGGCTCTCGGTACTGAATATTGTCCTTACTTCCTTGATCTTCGCCTTTGGCTTGACGCAGTTTCCGTACCCATACCATGTAGGGTTTCGCTTGGTATTAACCTTGGTCGCGATGTCAGGTATGTGTCACATCGTGATCTATTTTCAAAGTCAAATGGACGACTATATTTTGAAAATGGATCAAGAGGGCATTCAAGAACTGGCTTACATTGACTCGCTCACCCAACTGGCGAATCGAGCAAGCTTTATGTCGGTGTTGTCTCACGCGACACGCCTTGATGAAAACAAACACACCGCGATCATTTACCTCGACTTAGATAACTTTAAAGCGGTCAATGACCGTTATGGTCACGATGTCGGTGACAACGTACTGTACGATTTTGCCAAGCAAACCAAAGCCATCGCGCAGCAAGCGTTGGGCGAGCGACTGCAAAAATACGACATTGCCCGCTTGGGCGGTGACGAGTTTGCCATTTTTGTGCGCGATTATGAGTCGGAGCAAGAGGTGGTTGATTTGGCAGAGCAAGTGGTCGCGCTCTTTTATGGTCACCATTTGCAATCACTGAACAATATTCACGTCGAGATTGGCGCCAGTGCGGGTATCTCATTTAACAATGAGACGATGACTTTAAGTCAGTGTTTGAAAGTGGCGGACAGAGCGATGTATCTCGCCAAAGAAGCCGGGTCGGGTAATGTTAATGTGGCTAAAACAGCCTCAGAGCGGCGAGAAGAAGCGCTGCTCTGAGGAAGGATAGAGCGCTAGTTATTTGGTATGAAATTGCTCACACGCTAGCATTGTATTCTCAATCAAGCTCGCCACCGTCATTGGCCCAACACCACCCGGGACTGGCGTAATAAAGCTGGCGCGCTCTTTGGCTTTATCGTATTCCACATCGCCGACCAACTTGCCTGACTCCAAGCGGTTGATACCGACATCGACCACGACCGCACCCTCTTTGATCCAGTGACCTGGAATAAAGTTAGGTTTACCTACCGCAACCACCACCAGATCCGCTTGACGCACATGACCTTCTAGATCTTGAGTAAAACGGTGACAAGTCGTGGTGGTACAGCCCGCAAGCAGAAGCTCCAATGTCATTGGTCGACCGACAATGTTGGACGCGCCTACTACCACTGCGTGTTTGCCACGAAGATCGATGTTGTAGCGATCAAGCAGGGTGATGATGCCTTTCGGCGTACAAGAGCGCAGTTTTGGAATGCGCTGCGCTAGGCGGCCCACGTTGTAAGGGTGGAAGCCATCGACATCTTTCTCCGGATGAATGTGTTCGAGCACGGCGGTAGAGTCGATTCCCGCTGGTAGCGGAAGTTGAACCAAGATGCCGTCAATCTCATCGTCTGCGTTCAGTGTGTCAATCAGTGCAAGCAGCTCAGTTTGACTTGCGGTGGCAGGGAGGTCGAATGATTTAGACACAAAGCCCACCTCTTCACACGCGCGGCGTTTGCTGCCGACATACACTTGAGACGCCGGATCTTCACCAACGAGAACCACAGCCAAGCCAGGGGCACGTAACCCTGCGTCTAGGCGCGCTTTCACACGAGCCGCCACTTCGGAACGGACGGTTTGAGAAATCAGTGTTCCATCGATATTTTGAGCAGTCATGACTTTCCTTTAATCACAATGGCGAATAATTTGTGGCGCATTGTCGCAAATAATTGAATGAACATCCATAAGCAAACGTTTGCTTCGGGTTGTTTTTAAACACCTCAATCGCCAATGCCCCTTTTTTAGTCACTTAGATCATAATGATACGAAAAGGTCTTGTGTTAAGACCTCGAACTCGTATAATCCTGTCCCTGTAGCGCGCCCTTAGCTCAGCTGGATAGAGCACGTCCCTTCTAAGGATGTGGTCGTAGGTTCGAATCCTACAGGGCGTGCCATTTCTTTAGAAAGCCCCGATAACTCAATGAGTTGTCGGGGCTTTTGCGTTTCTATTGTGCCAAATCTCATTGCACGCTAATCAGTATCTGAGCGTCTACAGCTGACGGGGCGGAGCCAGTGATCAACAAGTGATCTACTTCTGCATTGGTGGGCTATGGTTATTACTCCACATAAGAGGAGAGTGATCATGACATACGTTGATGGATTTGTAGCGGCTGTACCGACAGCGAACAAAGAAAAATACATGGCACACATAGAAATCGCCGCCGAAATGTTCAAAGATTTCGGTGCCTTAAGGGTGGTGGAAACGTGGGGGAATGAAGTGCCGGATGGAGAGGTGACGTCGTTTCCTATGGCTGTGAAAGCTCAAGACAACGAAACCGTGGTGTTCTCATGGGTTGTGTGGCCATCAAAAGAAGTTCGAGATCTGGCATGGCAACAGATCTCGGATGATCCGCGAATGAGCCCAGAGCAAAATCCTATGCCGTTCGATGGTAAACGAATTATTTATGGTGGTTTTGAGGTCATTTTGGACCACTAATCATCGACTGTGTAGGCCATATCTAAGGCGCAGTTACCAGCCATGTGTTGCCACTCGATTGTACTAAGCGATAAGACTCGAATTGATCGAGCTTTATTCATTAATTCGAGTTATTTTAGCTTGTTCAACGCTGAATGCGTTCTTGGTGTGAATTGGCCTTCGAGTGGGTGAGGTAAACATGGATTATCTTCTTTTAGTTTTGGGTTTGATGTTGTTGATTGCCGGAGCTGACGGGTTGGTAAAAGGGGCAGCGAGACTCGCCGCCAAAGTGGGTATTCCAAGTCTGGTTATTGGTCTAACGGTTGTCGCTTTTGGCACCAGTGCGCCCGAGTTGGCTGTGAGTATCAATTCTGCCGTTTCCAATAAGACCGAATTGGCAATAGCCAACGTTGTCGGCAGTAACATTTTTAACGTTCTGTTTATCCTAGGTTTAGCGGCCGTCATTACGCCACTCACCATCTCAAAGCAGTTGATTCGCCAAGATGTTCCCATCATGGTTGGTTTAAGTGCGTTGGTCTTCTATATGGCGACAGATGGGCGGTTAAGCCTACTGGATTGTGGGATTTTAGTCGCGTTATTGGTTGTTTACACCGCATTTCTTTTTGTCCAGGGGAAGCGCAGTGAGACCGAAGCGGCAGAGGCGAGTGACGATGAAGTCGCTTCATTGACACAAGGGCACCAACCAGTATGGCAGAGTGCGTTATGGCTCGTCGTTGGTTTAATCCTACTGATTGCGGGCGCGAATCTGTTGGTGAGTAGCGCTGTGAACATTGCGCGAGCCTTTGGGGTTAGCGAAGCGATGATTGGTTTGACGATTCTAGCCATCGGCACCTCTCTTCCTGAGGTCGTGACGTCGATAGTAGCAAGCTTCAAAGGGCAAAGAGACATCGCTGTCGGGAACGTCGTTGGCAGTAATACGTTCAATTTGTTGGCGGTTTTGGGTATATCCGGTCTATTTAGTGGTGAAGGACTTGTTGGCAACGAGCAGCTCGTCTCACAGGACTTTCCGATCATGCTTGGTGTCGCTTTGTTGTGCTTACCTCTGATGTTGACAGGTGCGATAGTCAGTCGACTTGAAGGAGGGCTCTTTTTTGGCTTGTACTTCCTGTATAGCGCCTTCCTGATTGGTGACGTGAGTGATGCAGGTTGGCTGCCCACTTTGTCAATGGTCACTTGGAATGTGGTTTTCCCCATTGGGCTTTCCATTATTGTGATTTCTTTACTCAAAGACTGGTGGAGGCAAAAGCAGAAAAGGAGCTAATATCCTCATTGCCAACTTGTTATCACTGATTGGCGGATTAAATGCCTATTTGGTATCTAATTGCTGGCTAAATATTCCAAATGTGATCAATGTCACAATCATAAATGTGACAGAATGATTACGCTCACCTTCCGCCTTCTACTTGATTTTGATCATCTATCTAGCACGTTGCTTGGGAGTACATTCGCCGCGCTTTTCCCCAACCAATAGATAGGTATCTTGATGACGACTCCGGTTCAATCTGAACGCAAGGTAACGATCGGCTGCTACATTGCGCTGGCGTTTGCGGTTGTGTTTTTTTCTGGTCTGATGCAATCCAATGAATGGTATGGCGTGTTGGACTTTACAACGCTCAATGGCTCTTTCGGTAAAGTTGCGCACGGCGTGACAGAAACCGCGGATGGCGTTCAAGCCGCGACCACTTCTTTCCGTGGTGTCGGTGGTAGTGGTGCGCGTGATGGCTTCATTTTCGCTTTAACTCTTATTCCTACTGTGATGTTCGCGCTTGGCATGATCAATGTGCTTGAGCACTACGGTGCACTGGAAGCGGCGCGTAAGCTGCTGACGCCACTGCTTCGTCCAATCATGGGCATTCCGGGTAACACGGGCTTGGCGTTGATCGCCTCTTTGCAAAGTACGGATGCCGGCGCGGCGATGACACGTCAGCTGAAAGACGAAGGCCAACTGACCAAACGTGAAACCGATGTGTTCACTATGTTCCAGTTCACCGCAGGCGCGACCATTGTCAACTTCTTCTCATCTGGTGCGGTTCTATTTACGTTAACGCTCGCGGACGGCTCTCTCGCGGTGACTTCGTCTATCGGCCTTGCGGTATTAGTCATGTTCGCATTCAAGATCATTGGCGCGAACCTATTCCGCATTTACGTCAATCTGACGGAAGGCAAAGAAGAGAAATCTTACGACAAGCAAAACAAAGAAACCCTGACCGAGGAGACCGCATAATGGGTGACGTAAAAGCGAAAAAGCCAATGGTGACGGACATCTTCGTCGAAGGCGCGAAAAAAGGCTGGGTGATTGCAACCACATCGACGGTGCCAAACGTATTGATGGCGTTTGTGATCATTGCGGCGTTGCAAATCACAGGTGCTTTGGATCTGATGGGTACTGTGTTTGCGCCTGTGATGGCGGTATTTGGTCTGCCTGGTGAAGCGGCAGCGGTACTGATTGGTGCATGGATGTCGATGGGCGGCGCGGTTGGTGTCGTGATCACCCTATTTGACCAAGGCATTCTCAATGGCGCGCACATTGCGATTCTTGCGCCTGCTATCTACTTGATGGGTTCACAGATCCAATACATGGGTCGTATCCTTGGCCCAATTGGCACTGAAGGACGTTACATCCCAGTGATGATTGCCATTTCAGTACTCAACGCATTTGGCGCCATGCTTGTCATGAACCTATTTGTGTAAGGGGGAGGCGATGTCATTTTCTCTCCAAACGTATTTAGATGAGCTACGCCCGCTAGTCAATGTCGATTGCGGCACGTACACGACTGAGGGCATTGAGGTCATCGCTCAGCAGTTTGAGCAGAAGTTCCTCGAGATGGGTGGCTGGAACGTCAAACGCATTGACTGCACCAAAGCGGGTGTCGGGCTTGAAATTCGCAACAAACCTGACGATGAGCAGATCGATGTGATGCTGATTGGTCATATGGATACCGTCTTTCCTGTCGGCACCGCTGCGCAGCGTCCGATGACGGTTGATGCAGAGAAAGCTTACGGCCCAGGTGTGTCTGACATGAAATCAGGCTTGCTCAATGTGGTGTATGCGATGCGTGACCTTGAGGCAAGCGTATTGGATTCGCTGTCGATCTGTATCTGCATGAACCCAGATGAAGAGACCGGTTCACTTTACTCGCAAGATTGGTTGCAATCGGTCGCGAAAAACGCCAAACACGTTCTTGTGGCGGAAGCGGCGCGCGCCGGCGGCAGCTTGGTCAAAGCTCGTAAAGGTATGGCGCGTTACAAGATTGATTTTCATGGTATCGCGGCACACGCGGGCAATGAGCCAGAGAAAGGCCGTAGCGCCGTGACGGAAATGGCAAACTGGATTCTCGCCATGAACGAGATGACCAATTTTGAGTCAGGCACCACTTTGAACGCCGGTGTGGTTTCCGGTGGCGCAGGCGCAAACATTGTTCCAGATTTTGCGCAAGTTATCGTGGATGTACGCTTTTGGAGCAACGAAGAGTATGACGATGTCGATACACGCCTGAATGGCTTAACCGTGACGCCATTTGTTGACGGTGTGCGTGTTGCCTTTGAGCGTGAAGTTTACAAGCCATCCATGGTACCGAGTGACAAAACCGAGAGTTTGATGGCGTTGGTAGAGGAAGCGGCCGATGAGTTGTCAATCCAAATGGGTTGGCAAGCGGTAGGTGGCGGCTCAGATGCCAACTGCACAGCCATCCTAGGTGTACCTACACTTGATGGATTAGGTCCGATTGGTGCGGGATTCCACAGCGATCAAGAGTACTTACTGCTTGAGTCTATCGAGCCACGTATCCAGCTGTTACAGCGCGTACTGAGTAAGCTCGCCAAATAGCGAAGTAATTGTTGTGCGTGATCGGGATTCGCACAACGGTTGACGAGCTTAAGCCTCACACTCTTGGGTGTGGGGCTTTTTTTAGATTGGCATTATTTTTGCGTGCTTGTGCCGCTTCGCATCTGTACATGGCGAAGGGTTTTCGGTAGCATAGCGGTCCTTTTCGTGTTTCAAACGACCACTTTCTCCGCGAGTTTCAGTTAGCTTCCAGTCATAATGCGCAGTATTCATTCCAAAATTAAACCCGAGTTTGAACCTCTCCTGTCTGAATTGGCGCTGCATGCATTGTTGCATCTACGCACCAACCACAACGGACAAGTACTGGCTCGAAAATCGCGCAATGACATCAACGACATTCTTTCTGCATGGCTGAATAAAGCCGCCAACAGTAAGAAATACAAGCCGTTCAAGAAGAAAGTGCGCTCTATGGTGACCCATGCGCGCTCGCAGCGCCTCGATATGGAAGCCATGCTCGATAACTTATTGAGCCCGATGAGTGGCGACGAGTTACCTCATCTTGATAGCTTCTTGCTGCTGATTAATCAGTTAGAAAAAGAGCTTAATACCACCGTTCTCGTCTCAAGCCCTGAAGCGGTAGACTTAGCGTATAACCCGACAGGGTGTCTGCTGTGTGTGTTGTCTGCCGATCTCAATGGTCACTTTGACCGCCGAAATCGCTTGGTACAAAGCGTCTCTATGCTAATGCGCGGTGCGCACGGTGAAAAGCACGCGTTTTTGCGCACTATCTACACGTCTTCGATTTTTGATCACCAAATGGATTACGAAGACGAAGACTTCGTGCGAATCACGCTTTCTTTGCGCTAAGCGCCTGATTTTCTTTCAGCGCGCTTTTTCTCCTACAATCTGTTTTTAACGCCTTGTTTTTCTTCGTGATAATGAAGAGGGTTTCGCGATCTTGTCACAAAAAATTCACACAGATTGGGCTTGAGATAAAACGAAGATTTCATCATATTGTAATTAAGTTGTCATAAAGAGAAGAAATAACGAGGAGAATCTATGCAACATCATGAAATGATCGAACCCACTAACTTTGGTGTGATTAGCCGTACTTGCCTGTTCTCATTGGTCGGTATTCTCGGTGTTTTCGCACTGATCTAGTCGATTATCGGGCTGTATTTCGTTACGCGATCGATATCGTACTTCCGATACAGTATAGAGGCGATGCCTTAGTCTTCGATTAAGGCAGCCTTTCTCTCTATCACCCATGCTATCGGCCATCTCAGGCTTTCTTATCTCGAGCGCTCTTTTTCAATCCCGCTCACACTTTCTCTTGCTACTCTCTGCAACATTTTGCTAACGTCGGCGACAACACTCATTACATTGGGCCGTCTATGTCCTCGTTGTCATCTTTAGCGCTTACTCACCGTTTTTATCAACTGCCTAAGGTGTTTTACACGCCTGTTGAAGCAACGCCACTTAACAACACGCGTTGGGTAAGTTGGAACGCATCACTCGCCGCACAGTTTTCACTGGATGAGTCCCTGCCATCGGGCGATCTAAAAGCGTTTTTGGCGGGCGAGCAACGCGTTGAAAATTGGCCATCATTAGCCATGAAGTACGCGGGGCATCAGTTTGGGGTCTACAATCCTGATTTAGGTGACGGTCGTGGACTGTTGCTCGGAGAGCTAAAGGACGCCAAAGGTGAAGTCTACGATTTACACCTTAAGGGGGCGGGATTGACGCCGTATTCACGGATGGGCGATGGACGAGCGGTCCTACGCTCAACCATTCGTGAGTATTTGGGCAGCGAAGCGATGGCGGGTTTGGGCATTCCAACCACTCGCGCTTTAGGTATGCTCGCCAGCGATACCCCCGTCTATCGAGAGAAACAGGAGCGCGGTGCATTGCTGCTGCGTGTGGCGCGCAGCCACCTACGTTTTGGTCACTTTGAGCACTTCTTTTACACCAATCAGTTGAGTGAACTGCGTCTGTTGGCAGACAAAGCGATTGAGTGGTATTGGCCAGAGTGTCGAACCACCACTAAGCCTTATTTGGCGATGTTTGAACAGATCGTCGAACGCACCGCCCACATGATCGCTATGTGGCAAGCGGTGGGCTTTGCGCATGGCGTCATGAACACGGACAATATGTCGATCCTTGGTGAGACGTTTGATTACGGGCCATTTTGTTTTCTGGATGATTATGATCCGCAACTTATCTGCAACCACTCTGACTACCAAGGGCGTTATGCGTTTGATCAGCAGCCGCGCATCGCATTGTGGAATTTGTCCGCGCTTGCCCATGCGTTGTCACCGCTGGTCGATAAAGCCGATCTGGAGCAGGGGCTCGGTCAATTTGAGTCAGTGCTAAACAGGGAATTTAGCGCCATCATGCGCAAAAAATTAGGCCTCAAGACCAAATTAGAGCAAGACCCCCAGCTCTTTAGCGCCATGTTTGAGTTATTGGCTCAGCAGAGCGTCGACTATTGCCGCTTTATGCGCGCATTGTCGATGCTCGATAGTGAACCAGAGCAGAACGTCATCGATTTATTTGTTGATAGAGCGGCTGCGAGTGAATGGTTGTCGCTCTATTTAGCGCGTTGTGAATGTGAAGTGGATGAGAGCGGAGCACCTGTTAGCGCGCGTGATCGCTGCGCTGCGATGCGTCAGGTCAATCCCAAATACATTCTGCGAAATTACTTGGCGCAGATGGCAATCGACAACGCCGAACAGGGGGATTATCAACTGGTCAACGAGCTCGCGCTGGTGCTTCAATCTCCGTACGACGAGCACCCGAATTTTGAACATTTTGCGGCGTTGCCACCGGATTGGGGCAAACGGCTTGAAATCAGTTGTTCTTCTTAATTGACCATCTACTGATAGATGACTCGCTTAATGTTAAAAAATTGTGAGCTCCATTTGTTTTCTGTTCAAAAAATAAGGATTTATCGGTCACACCGCGGGTGAGAACTGTCTAGACTGTGAGCTAACACCATAGGCAGTGATTGGCGAAATGAACAGTAAAATACTTGTTGTGGATGATGATCAAGAGATCCGAGAGCTTTTGGATGAGTATTTGTCTAAATCGGGCTTCCAAGTGGAAGCTGTGGCAGAAGGACAAGCACTTAAGCAGCATCTCGATGCAAAAGGTTACCCTGATCTGATTTTGTTGGATGTGATGTTGCCCGGCGAAGATGGCTTTGCATTGTGCCAGGCGATTCGTCGTGAATCCAATGTGCCCATCATTATGCTAACGGCGGTGTCGGATGATATGGATCAGGTGGTGGGTCTTGAGCTTGGTGCCGACGATTACATCGCTAAGCCGTTCAATCCACGTCAGTTGATGGCGAGAATCAAAGCGGTACTGCGCCGCGCCCAAGTGGTCGAAGAGAAAGGCTCGGAGCCGACCAGCCTACCCAAAACCATCGTATTTGGCGATTGGCAGCTCGATACCTTGGCACACAAAATTACCCATACCACGACAGGGGAACAACACGATTTATCTGGGAGTGATTTTGCCCTGCTGATGCTGTTTCTTACTCGCCCCAATGAAGTGCTAGATAGAGACACCATCTCCTTTGCGACCCGCGGCAGAGAAGCGCTGCCTTTTGAGCGTGGTATCGATGTGCAGCTCAGCCGGTTGCGCCATCGGTTGGGTGACTCGGCCAAATACCCTCAGTACATCAAAACCATGCGTGGCAACGGCTATATTCTTGCTGTCCCCGTTAGCGTTGAACATTAATACTTCTTTGAGTCAGACAACGTGATGAAGTGGTTATTACGCTTACTGAAACCCAATTCGTTGGTGACCCGGACACTCGGCCTTACCGTGTTGGCGGTGGTGATCGCGCAGGGTATTGCCACCTCCATTTGGTATACCGAGTCCAAGCACAAAGAGCTTGCAGGGATCCGAGACGCCTCGCAAAGCATGGCCAACATGTTTGCCTCTACGGTGACCTTTTTTCAGTCTCTGCCTACTGGCTATCGCCATATCGTGCTTGATCAAATTCGCAATATGGGCGGCACGCGCTTTTTTGTCTCGTTCAACAAAGAGCGATTGATTGTCGACCCGATTGACGATACACGCCTAAAACGCGCCTCACTCAATGCCGTGACAACGGTGCTCAAACAGAAGCTGCCTCGCGCTCGCTCGATAGACGTCAACTTCTCCCAGCCAGAAAACCTGCGCTTGCTAAAAAACGACATTTATTTGCACGATTTACCCAAATCGTGGGCGCATCACACGCTCACATTGTCACCGATTGATCCTCCGGTATTGGTGGTACAAATCGAACTGAATGAGCACGAGTGGCTGTACATCGCCGCCTTGTTGCCTGCGCCATACGTGACGTTGGATGACACCTTGATTGGCCGAGAGCAGATTTTATTCCTCTTCTTTTCCACCACCTTGCTGCTTGCCTTGACCTATTTACTGATGCGCCGTCAAGTGAAACCCTTGAAGCGTTTGGCCAAAGCCGCCAATGACATGAGTATGGATGTCGATCAGCCGCCTTTGGCCGAAGATGGCGCTCGTGAGCTGGTGGTGGCGACGCGTGCGTTCAATCGTATGCAGCAGCGTATTCGGCGCTACACTGCCGACCGTGAGCATCTGTTCTCTGCCATTTCACATGACTTAAAAACACCCATTACGCGTCTAAGGCTGCGAGCCGAGCTACTGGAAAGTGACGTGAAACGCAGAAAATTCAATAAAGACCTCGACGAGTTGGAAATGATGGTTAAAGGCGCGCTTCAATGTGTGCGCGATACCGACTTGCACGAGAATAATGCCTACATTGACCTCAATGAGATGATCCTCTCTGTCATTGAGCCCATGAACCACAAGCAACATTGCGTCGACTTTACTCCTATGACTATGGAGCCGATCGTCGCGAAACCATTGGCGATTAAGCGAGTGCTTACTAACTTGCTCGATAACGCAGTGAAATATGGTAAGCGTGCGTCTGTCACGATAGAAGTTCAGCGCGAGTGGATCACGGTGACGATTGATGACTGCGGCCCGGGTATTCCAGAAGATAAGTTGGAAGCGGTGTTTGAACCTTACTTTCGTTTGGCAGAAGATGATCAAGGTCACGGCCTTGGGCTTGGCATCTGCCGCAACATTTTGCACGGACACGGCGGAGATCTCATTATTAGTAATCTCCCGCAGCGTGGTTTACGCGCGCAACTCTTTATTCCACCTGGCCTTGAAGTGTAATGTAACTGAATTGTTACATTGGCTTTACGATTTGTTTCAATCTTCTTTTTCTAGTCGGATAGACTCAATAACGTTCAAGCACGAAGTGAACGGGTCAGTTTGACGTCGACCCAGATGTCTAATCCAAAAACATGGAAGATAACAATGAAAATGAAGAAAACCCTACTTACCTTATCCCTCCTTGCTGCCTCTGCTTTCTCCCAAGCGGGCGAAGTCGAAGTACTCCACTGGTGGACTGCCGGCGGTGAAGCAAAATCTGCAGCGGTATTGAAACAGATGCTCGAAGAGCAAGGCCACAGCTGGAAAGACTTTGCGGTTGCTGGTGGTGGCGGTGAGTCCGCGATGACCGTGTTGAAAACCCGCGCAGTATCGGGCAACCCACCGTCAGCGGCACAAATCAAAGGTCACGACATTCAAGAATGGGGCGGCCTAGGCTTTTTGACCTCACTCGATGACACGGCCAATCAAGAGAAGTGGGACAGCATCTTGCCTTCGGTGGTCACTAAAGTGATGAAGTTTGATGGCGAATACGTCGCCGTGCCAGTGAACGTTCACCGTGTTAACTGGGTATGGGCAAACCCAGAAGTATTGAAAAAATCCGGCGTAGAACTGCCAAAGACATTGGATGAGTTCTTCGTTGCAGCCGACAAGATCAAAGCGGCAGGTTACATTCCATTGGCGCACGGCGGCCAACCATGGCAAGACGCGACAGTCTTTGAAGCGGTGGCGCTCGATGTGCTCGGCAGTGAAGATTACAACAAAGCGTTTGTCGACTTAGATATGGATGTGCTCGCTGGCGACAAAATGGTCGAGGTGTTCACCAAGTTTAAGAAAATGCGCGATTACATCGACGCCAACTCACCAGGTCGTGACTGGAACGTTGCCACCTCTATGGTGATCAACGGTGAAGCCGCCATGCAAATCATGGGTGACTGGGCGAAAGGTGAGTTCTCTGCTGCAGGTAAAGTACCGGGTAAGGATTACATCTGTGCTCCAGCGCCAGGTACTGACGGTCAGTTCACCTTCAACATCGATAGCTTTGCGTTCTTTGAGCTCAGCAATGCTGATAACCAAAAAGCGCAGCAAGATTTGGCGAAAACCATCTTGACCAAAGAGTTCCAAGAAGTCTTCAACCTCAACAAAGGTTCGATTCCAGTGCGTCTGGATATGGACATGAGCGCGTTTGACCAGTGTGCATTGGATTCGATGGCAACGTTTAAAGCCAGTGCAGAGTCGGGTGACCTAGTGCCAAGTATGGCGCACGGCCTAGCGACGACCAGCTACGCGCAAGGTGCTATCTATGACGTCGTGACCAACTTCTTCAACGACGCGAATGCGGATCCAAAAGAAGCGGCACAGAAACTGTCAAAAGCGGTAAAAGCGGCGATTTTCTAACCTTCGCTTAGCATTACTTCACACCCCAAAGGGCGCTTCGGCTTGTGGGGAGCCAAGCGCCCTTTCCTTAACCATCTGACGGTGATGGTGTCAGATGAGAAGACGTAAGGAATCGTTATGGAGCATGTTGTATCTAGGAATGCAAACAAGTCTGCACCAAAGCTCAGCTTTGCAGACAGGTTGCAACGCTGGCTGCCGAAAATTGTACTTGCGCCGACTATGTTAGTGACCGTGGTGTGTATCTACGGCTACATTTTTTGGACGGCGGCATTGTCATTGACGAACTCGCGTTTCCTACCGAGCTATAAGTTTGTCGGCTTTGCTCAGTATGAAAGGCTAATGGAAAATGATCGTTGGATTACGTCCATTTCCAATCTAGGCATTTTTGGCCTGATGTTTATGTTGGTCGCCATTGTGTTGGGCGTTGGTCTGGCTATCTTGCTGGATCAGAATATTCGCCAAGAAGGGGCGATCCGAACTATTTACCTCTACCCAATGGCCCTGTCCTTTATCGTGACGGGTACCGCGTGGAAGTGGATTCTCAACCCAGGTCTGGGTATCGAAAAACTGATGCAAGACTGGGGCTTCACCAGCTTCAAATTTGACTGGTTAGTCAATTCTGAAATGTCGGTGTATACGCTGGTGATAGCAGCGGTGTGGCAATCCTCAGGCTTTGTGATGGCGATGTTTTTAGCGGGCTTGCGCGGCATTGATTCATCGATCATCAAAGCGGCGCAAATTGATGGCGCGAACCTACCGACCATCTACATGAAAATTATTTTGCCTTGTTTACGTCCGGTGTTCTTCAGCGCCGTGATTATTACTTCGCACATTGCGATCAAGAGTTTTGACCTCGTTACCGCCATGACGGCCGGTGGCCCGGGTTACTCCTCAGATTTACCTGCGCTCTTTATGTACGCGCACTCCTTTACCCGTGGCCAAATTGGCCTAGGTGCTGCCAGTGCCATGATGATGCTGGCCGGGATATTGGCCATCTTGGTGCCATATTTGTACTCAGAACTTAGGGAGAAGAAGTCATGACCAAAAACATGAACATGGCTCGCCTGATGATTTATGCCGGGTTGCTATTCTTCTGCTTAGTGTACTTGATGCCGCTGTTTGTCATGGTGATCACCTCGTTTAAAACCTTGCCAGACATCAAGGCCGGTAACCTGATGTCGTTGCCGACCGAGTGGGTATGGGACGCATGGTACAAAGCGTGGGACAGCGCTTGTACGGGCGTAAAATGTGAAGGCGTCAAAGGTTACTTCTGGAACTCGTTCCAGATGGTGATTCCCGCGGTGGCGATATCAACCTTACTGGGGGCGTTTAACGGTTACGTGGTGACAAAGTGGCAGTTTAAAGGCTCAAACTTATTCTTTAGCTTGTTGCTGTTTGGTTGCTTTATTCCATTCCAGGTGATTTTGCTGCCAATGGCCGCGGTATTGGGCAAATTGGGTCTAGCCAACACTACGACAGGTTTGGTGATCGTTCACGTCATCTACGGGATGGCCTTTACCACGCTGTTTTTCCGCAACTTCTACATCGGTATTCCTGATGAGTTGGTCAAAGCGGCGAAGCTCGATGGCGCAGGCTTTTTTACCATCTTCTTTAAAATTCTCTTACCGCTCTCTACGCCCATCATCATGGTCACGGTGATTTGGCAGTTCACGGCGATTTGGAACGACTTCCTGTTTGGGGTGGTCTATTCGGGCTCAGAAACCCAGCCTATTACCGTGGCGCTTAATAACTTGGTCAACACCAGTACCGGGGTGAAGGAATATAACGTGGATATGGCGGCAGCGATTATTGCGGCATTGCCGACACTGCTTGTTTACGTACTGGCAGGAAAATACTTTGTTCGAGGCCTGACGGCAGGATCAGTAAAAGGATAATTACAATGGCAACACTAGAACTTAAACAGATCCGCAAAACCTACCCTAAGGCGGAGCAAGAAACACTTAAGGGTATTGATATCAGTATTGATTCAGGTGAATTCCTGATTCTGGTGGGTCCTTCGGGCTGCGGTAAATCGACATTGATGAACACTATAGCCGGTCTTGAAGGGATCAGCTCGGGTGAAATCGTCATCGATGGGCGCGATGTCTCCAGCGTTGAGCCAAAGGACAGAGACATCGCGATGGTGTTTCAGTCTTACGCGCTTTACCCCAATATGACGGTGCATGGTAACATCGCCTTTGGGTTGAAAATCCGCAAAATGCCGGCGGATGAAATTGAAGCGGAAGTGCAGCGAGTGGCGAAAATGTTGCAAATCGACCATCTATTGGACCGTAAACCGTCGCAACTTTCTGGTGGCCAACGTCAACGTGTCGCGATGGGACGTGCACTGGCTCGCAGACCTAAGCTTTACCTCTTTGACGAACCGCTTTCAAACCTTGATGCTAAGTTACGTGTTGAGATGCGTCACCAGATCAAACGTCTGCATCAGCAGCTCAATACCACGATTGTGTACGTGACGCACGACCAAATCGAGGCCATGACGTTAGCCGATCGTATCGCGGTAATGAAAGACGGTGAGTTACAGCAACTGGGCACCCCGAAAGAGATCTACAACAAGCCGAACAATATGTTTGTCGCCGGCTTTATGGGATCGCCTTCAATGAACTTCATCAAAACCATGGTGGATCTCGATAGTGATGATCAGCCGGTGATTAAAGTGAAAGGGGGCAATGGTCAGGAGCACCACATCAAGCTGCCGGCCTCTATGCGTGAGCAAGACGGCAAAGAGATCGTGATTGGCCTTAGACCTGAGCACATTACTGAAAGTGAAAATGCGGACTCAAGCGCCACCACTGCGCTGAATCTGCAACTTGAAGTGCTAGAGCCGACAGGTCCAGATACGATTGCGATGATTAAGGTCAACGATCAGGAAGTGGCGTGTCGCCTTTCACCTGAGTTTGATGCCAAGGTCGGTCAGGTTGCGCCGTTGCATTTTGACCTATCCAAAGCGGTGTTCTTTGACGCCGACACAGAGCAACGTATCGATTTTCATTGATACACGTATTGAGCACACTCTTCGGTCATATTCACGGGGGGGAATTCAGGCTAGGCTTGCAGTCTGAGGTGAAGAGTGTGCTCCTCTTTATAGGGACGTTTTGGCAGCATGACGCTGCCTTTTTTGTGTCTATTTTGTTAATGGTGTGTAAACTGACCCATTACGCTTTTTCTCTTGGGTGGATTTCCACACATTTATTATTCGATTTGGCGCTGGGAACGCATCTCTGACTCTTTCTTTTTATATAAGTATATGTTTTTGTTTGTTTTTAATCTTTCTCTCTAAGTTGGCCAGTTTATTGCTCTTTACTTGATACAACACCCAGTGATGGGGTTGCTCAATCCACAAGGAGAATAATAATGTTAAAGCCTTTGACCCTACTATCTGCCTCAATTCTTGCTGTCACCAGTTTCAACGCCGCTGCAAACTGCGATTCTGGCGAGACGGTGATCAAGTTCAGTCACGTGACCAATACCGACAAGCACCCGAAAGGGATTGCGGCGTCGCTGCTTGAAAAGCGTGTCAATGAAGAGATGAATGGCAAAGTCTGTATGCAGGTCTTCCCAAACTCGACCCTTTACGATGATGACAAGGTACTTGAAGCGCTACTCAATGGTGATGTCCAACTCGCAGCCCCTTCTCTTTCAAAGTTTGAGAAATTCACCAAAAAGTACCGCATCTTCGATCTGCCGTTCTTGTTTGAAGACGTGGAAGCGGTGGATCGCTTCCAGAACTCAGAAGCGGGTGAGAAGCTGAAAAACGCGATGCAACGTCGTGGAGTTCAAGGTCTTGCGTTTTGGCATAACGGCATGAAGCAGATGTCAGCGAGCCAACCGCTGCTTGTCCCTGAAGATGCAAAAGGGTTGAAGTTCCGCGTACAAGCGTCTGATGTCCTTGTCGCTCAGTTTGAGCAGCTAGGGGCTAACCCACAGAAAATGTCGTTTAAAGAAGTGTATGGCGGCTTGCAAACCAAAGTGATTGATGGCCAAGAGAACACCTGGTCAAACATCTACGGTAAAAAATTCTTCGAAGTTCAAGATGGCATTACAGAAACCAACCACGGCATTCTTGATTACTTAGTCGTGACCTCAAACGATTTCTGGAATGGGTTACCTGATGATCAGCGAGACCAACTGGCGACCATCATTAAAGAGGTGACTGAAGCTCGAAACGCGGAGTCAACGAAGGTTAATCTTGCCAACAAAAACAACGTAATAGAAGCAGGTGGTGTGGTGAGAACATTAACACCAGAGCAACGACAAAAATGGGTAGATGCGCTTCAGCCCGTATGGAAGAAGTTTGAAAAAGACATCGGTGCCGATCTGATTGAAGCGGCGTTGGCGTCGAACAAATAATCCACTCTACAGATAACAATACACACCCTATACAGGCTCCTTCTATAGGAGGAGCCTGCTGCAAAAGGGTGGAACCAAAAGTGATCACACTATGGAACAGTCAATCTTTGCCAAAATAGGACAAGTGACCGATGCGATTGAGGAAACCTTGATTGCCTTTTTCCTTGGCGCTATGACCCTGCTGACGTTCACCAACGTCGTCTTTCGTTATGTTTTTAACAGTAATATTCTTTGGGCCCTCGAACTGACCGTATTTATGTTTGCCTGGATGGTGCTGGTCGGCGCCTCTTACGGTGTCAAAAAACACTTCCACATCGGCGTTGACGTCATCATCAACATGGTATCGCCGGGCATGCGCAAAACCTACGCCTTGATGGCTGCAGGCTGCTGTTTGGCCTTCTCGATTCTGCTCTTGGTCGGCTCTTGGAACTACTGGTATCCGTTTGCCACCGAGAGAGCTTGGTATGAGACGGACGATATCCCAATGCCTGAGATATTGCAGTTTTTAGCCGATTGGCTCAATGAAGGCGAGCGCTATGAAAAACTGCCGCGTTTTATCCCCTACATGGCTCTACCCATTGGCATGGCGCTAATGACGTTCCGCTTTTTGCAACTGACGCTGCAAATTGCCACCGGCAAGTTGGATCGATTGATCGCAGGTCACGAAGCGGAAGAAGAGCTAGAAGCACTGAAAGAAGAACTCAGTGAAGCGGGAGAGGCCATGGAGCCCACCAAGAAAAACGGCAAGGAGAGCTAAGCCATGGATATTTTGTTTTTGTTCGTGATGGTGATTGGCTTCATGCTGATTGGTGTGCCTATCGCAGTCTCACTCGGCCTATCGAGTATTCTCTTTTTGATGATGCACTCTGATGCTTCCCTAGCGTCGGTAGCACAAACCCTATTTAACGCCTTTGCGGGCCACTACACCTTATTAGCGATTCCGTTCTTCATCCTCGCCTCGAGCTTTATGTCTACCGGCGGTGTGGCAAAACGCATTATTCGCTTTGCGATTGCGATGGTGGGTTGGTTCCGCGGCGGCTTGGCGATGGCGTCGGTAGTCGCGTGTATGATGTTTGCGGCCTTGTCGGGTTCTTCGCCTGCGACGGTGGTTGCGATCGGTAGTATCGTGATTGCCGGTATGATCAAAAACGGCTACTCCAAAGAGTTTGCAGCTGGCGTGATTTGTAACGCGGGTACGCTCGGCATTTTGATCCCGCCATCGATTGTGATGGTGGTGTATGCGGCGGCGACCGATGTTTCGGTGGGACGTATGTTCCTTGGTGGCGTGATCCCAGGCTTGTTAGCCGGTGTGATGTTAATGATCGCCATTTACATTGCTGCGCGCGTGAAGAACTTACCGAAACAACCGTTCGTCGGTTGGGGCGAGATGCTTGCCGCTGCGAAAGAGGCCAGCTGGGGCTTGTTGCTGGTGGTGATCATCCTTGGCGGTATCTACGGCGGCGTGTTCACGCCAACAGAAGCGGCGGCCGTTGCGGCGATATACTCCTTCTTTATCGCTAACTTTGTCTACAAAGACATGGGACCATTTGCCGACAAAACCAACAAGAAACCAGTATTGGTGAAAGTGTTGCAAGCGTTTGTTCATAAAGATACCAAGCACACCCTATATGATGCCGGTAAGCTGACCATTATGCTGTTGTTCATCATCGCCAATGCGTTGATCCTTAAGCATGTGTTGACCGAAGAGCGCATTCCGCAAATGATCACTGAATCCATGCTCTCGGCAGGGCTTGGGCCGATCACCTTCTTGATTGTGGTCAATTTGCTGCTGTTGATTGGTGGTCAGTTTATGGAGCCATCGGGTCTGTTGATTATCGTCGCGCCGCTGGTATTCCCGATCGCCATTGCACTGGGTATCGACCCTATTCACCTTGGCATCATGATGGTAGTGAACATGGAGATAGGGATGATCACACCGCCAGTGGGGCTCAACCTCTTTGTTACTGCCGGGGTGGCGAAGATGTCGATGATGCAAGTCGTCAAAGCGGCGTTGCCGTGGGTAGCGGTGATGTTCTTGTTCTTAATCATCGTCACTTATGTGCCTTGGGTATCCACTTGGCTACCGACCACACTGATGGGGCCGGAAATCATCACCAAATAGAACCGTCTCTTGTCATGTTGTCGCCCCGGCTACGATGCCGGGGCGATGTTATTCTGGCTGGTCACTTTTGTAGACGCTCTTGTCTATCCCATACTTTTGCATTTTATCGTAGAGCGTTTTTCTTGGCACTTGCAGCAAGGTCATGGTGTCATTGATGCGTCCGGAAGTGCTGGCAAGCGCTTGTTCAATCACTGCTTTCTCAAACTCTGCCACTTGCAGGGCAAGCGGTGTTGCTTCGGCACTCGACTGGCTCGGATTGAGGTGACCAAGGTTACCAAGCAGCACAAAGCGCTCGGCGCTATTGCGCAGTTCACGCACGTTACCCGGCCAATCATGGCACATCAGTGTTTGCAGATCGGCATCGGGCAAGGCATTCGCGGCTTTGCCATATCGCGCGGCGGCAACCAGGAGAAAATGGTGGAATAGGGCAGGGATGTCCTCTTTTCGTTGGCGTAAAGGCGGTAAATCCAAGGTAACAACATTGAGTCGGTAGTAGAGATCCTCACGAAACGTCCCTCGAGCTGACGCTTGCTTTAAATCCACTTTGGTGGCGGCAATGACGCGAATATCCACCGGGATTAGGGTATTTGAGCCAACTCGTTCAATCACTCGCTCTTGCAGCACGCGCAGTAAACGAATTTGCGCCTGCATCGGCATGGATTCGATCTCATCAAGAAACAGCGTGCCACCTTGCGCGTGCTCAAACTTACCGATGCGTTTGGCCTCTGCGCCAGTAAACGCGCCTTTTTCGTGACCGTAGAGTTCACTCTCAATCAAATTTTCAGGGACGGCGCCACAGTTGATGGCGACGAAATTTGCCTCACGACGAGAGCTTTGCTCGTGAATGGAGCGCGCAACCAGCTCTTTACCGGTTCCTGTCTCGCCAAACAGCAGAATATCGGCGTTGGTGTCCGCGATGTGTGCAATGGTATCGCGCAGTGTTTGGATGCTAGGGGTGTCGCCGATAATCCTTGGGCCCAGTGTATTACTGGCCCTAAGGCTGCGCTTTAGTGCTTGGTTTTCGAGCGTTAAGGCCCTTTTGTCCAGGGCGCGCTTGGTGGTGTCAATCAAACGGTCAATGGCAAAAGGTTTTTCAATAAAGTCATAAGCGCCGTTATGCAGCGCATTGACTGCCATGGTGATGTCACCATGGCCGGTAATCAGGATCACCGGCACATCCTTGTCTTGATGCAAAACTGAAGTCAGTAAGTTTTCCCCGGATAGACCGGGCAAACAGATGTCGGTGATCAGCACCTTTGGCATGCCATGCTCTTTGATGGCCAAAAGAGCATCTTCTGCGCAGGCAAAAAAATCGGCAGAGATCCCCTCGAGCTCGAAGCTCTGTTCAATGGCAATGCGGATGTCACTTTCGTCATCAATAAAGAATACGTCGTGCATTAGAGTTCCTTTTCAACAAGAGGGAGCGAAACAGTAAATCGTGCGCCGCCAAGGGGAGAGGTCCCAACGGTGAGCTCACCGTGCATGGTCTCAACAATGTGCTGAGAGATAGAGAGCCCAAGACCCAGTCCGTTTTTCTTGGTGGTGTAAAACGGTTCGAAGAGGTGAAGGGCCGTTTGTTGATCGATGCCAGGGCCATTGTCGTCTATGGCAATCTGCACCTGTTTATCCACTACGTTGGCGCTAAGGCGAACCTTACGCGTATCGAGAGATTCGACCGCCTGCGCGGCGTTAGTGATCAAATTGATCAGCACTTGCTCAAGCTGGATAGCGTTAATGTCCACTTTGCCCAGTTCGGGTGCCAGTTCAACCTCGAAGTCGACTCGATACGATTTGATTTGCGGTGCGACCAACTCTTTCACCGAGGTGATCACGGGGGTGAGTGCCACAATGGAGACATCATTGCTGTCAGATTTGCGCGTAAAGGATTTCAACTGGCTACTGATTTTGGCCATTCTGTCGGTCAGTGAGGAGATACGCTGCAAGTTATCATCAACGCGATCGAGGTGGCTTTTGGCCAGAAAGCGGCGAGCGTTGTCAGCGAAACTGCGAATCGCCGCTAACGGATTATTGAGCTCATGGCTGATACTGGCCGACATCTGACCGAGTACCGCCAGTTTTGCTGCTTGAATGAGCTCATCTTGCGTTTGGCGCAGCGCGGCTTCCGTGCGTGAGCGTTCAAGAACCTCGGCGTGGAGCTCGGCGGTGCGTTCCATCACTAAGAACTCAAGTTTTTGTTTGGCTTCCGCTTGGAGGCGCTCAAATTGACGTTGCTTGAGTCGGCGCTGATAGGTTAATTGCATGGTTAAAAAGACAATCACAAACAGCAACGACCAAACCAGCCCAAAACTCAACACTGACCAAAATACGGTCACTTTTTCCGATAGAACACGAATGGTTAAGTTAAGTTCAGGCAAAGGGCGGCTGGAGACTAAATAGTCCCCTTGAATCCAACCGAGACGCCGGTTAGTCAGTTCCGATTGCGCAAGGTCAATGGCGCCGTTGAGGCCCAGCGATTGAATGTCAGTATCGAGGTATTGCCTGCTGTCGCGAATCGCCTGCCGCGTCGCATCGCCTAAATCGGTCAAGCTCTTAAACAACCAGTGAGGGTTGCTGGACATAAAAATGACATGGTTCTGATCGGTGGCGACAAAGGTGTTTACTTTGCTGCTCCAGTTCTCTTCGATGGCAGAGAGGTCCATCTTGACCACGATGACTCCCACGACTTCAGCGGCATAGACGACAGGGTAGGAATAGTAGTAACCGCGCTGCCCAGAGGTGGATCCCAAGGCGAAGTATTGGCTCGCTCGACCTTGAATAGCTTCAAAAAAATAGGGACGCCAGGCGAAGTTTCGGCTGACAAAGGAGCGATCTAAGTTCCAGTTGCTGGCAGCAATGGTGGTGCCCCAACGATCCAATAGATAGGTGTCGGCGGCGAGAATCGTATCGTTAACGTTTTGCAAAAAGCGATTAGTGAGTTCGACTTGAGCGGGGTTGTTCGGTTGTTTCAGTGCCGCGAGCAATTCACCATCTTGGGCAATTAACTTGGGCAAATGCGCGTATTTGTCCAGTTTGTTAATAATGTGACTGGCAAAGCGATCAAGCTGCTCTTGCTGCTCCGCATGTTGGGCATGGTAACGATACTCCCACATCCATTGTGAGCCGGCAAGTAACGTCAGCAGATAAAGAATAAACACAGACAGATTGGCGCGGCGAAACGACGACATAATACCCTGACAACTCTTAAAATTACGCCTCTCTATCGTACTGTTTTTTGTTACTGGAGTGTTTAAGTTATTAACGAAATTGCGCAGCAAAACCGGACTTGGATCTAGTTTTTCAGTCTATAAATAAAAAAACGCTAGTGAATCTTGAAAAACCAATTAATGTCCCCATTTCTGCTAACAAAGGCCGTCATATTGATGCTTTTTTTAGCACTTAAGTGGGTTTTTAGGAGAATGCAGCCCGTATCACTGCGATTAGCTCGACAGCTATGCATCGGGTCGGTAGAATGCTGCGTCTAAATTTTTGTCCTGAGACTAATTGGAGATGGCTTTGACCTCGCTTTTTTAGTGTGGTGAGAAGAGATCGCTGATTAGTCCGGTAGTCCACATTGTTGGTTACCGATACTCGAATTACGAAATGTGTTCATCGAGCACACAAAGGATGGACCGAATTAGTGGCGTGCGGTGGTGACACTCTGCTCTGCTAATAAGGAACATAAGCTCAGCTTAGCTGAGCCTGTATTGAGGTTATTGAATAATGCAAGTTACTGTTGAAACGCTAGAGGGCCTAGAGCGTCGTCTAAACATTACTGTTCCTGCTGCTAACATCGAAGATGCTGTAACAGCTGAACTACGCAACATCGCAAAAAACCGTCGTTTCGATGGTTTCCGTAAAGGCAAAGTGCCTCTAAAAATGGTTGCTCAGATGTACGGCAAAGCGGTACGTCAAGACGTAATGGGTGAAGTGATGCAACGCCACTTCATCGAAGCGATCGTTAAAGAGAAGATCAACCCAGCAGGCGCTCCTACTTTCGCTCCAGTAGAAGCAAAAGAAGGCGAAGACCTAGTTTTCACTGCAACGTTTGAAGTTTACCCAGAAGTTGAACTGAAAGGTCTAGAGAACATCACTGTTGAAAAACCAACAACTGAAGTTCAAGACGCAGATGTTGAAGAGATGATCGACACATTGCGTAAGCAACAGGCAACTTGGAAAGAAGTTGACGAAGCTGCAGAAGAAGGCAAGCGTGCGACTATCGACTTCGTTGGTTCTATCGACGGCGAAGAGTTCGAAGGCGGTAAAGCAGAGAACTTCCCTCTAGAAATGGGCGCAGGTCGCATGATCCCAGGTTTTGAAGACGGTATCGCAGGTAAGACTGCAGGTATGGAATTCGAAATCGACGTGACTTTCCCAGAAGATTACCACGCTGAAAACCTAAAAGGTAAAGCAGCGAAATTCGCTATCAAACTGAGCAAAGTTGAAGCGCGTGAACTGCCTGAGCTAAACGACGAGTTTGTTGCTAAGTTCGGTGTAGCAGAAGGCGGTGTTGATGCTCTGAAAGCGGAAGTTCGTAAGAACATGGAGCGTGAGCTGAAGCAAGCGGTTAAAAACCGCATCAAAGAGCAAGCGCTCGACGGTCTAGTGAAAGAGAACGACATCGACGTACCAGCAGCGCTGATCGACCAAGAAATTGGTACTCTACGTCAGCAAGCGGCTCAACGTTTCGGTGGCAACCCAGAAGCCGCTGAACAGCTTCCACGTGAACTGTTCGAAGAACAAGCGAAGCGTCGCGTTGTCGTTGGTCTTCTTCTAGGTGAAGTGATCAAGTCTGAAGAGCTAAAAGCTGACGACGAGAAAGTGAAAGCACTGATCGAAGAGATGGCGACAGCGTACGAAGATCCAACTGAAGTGGTTGCTTACTACGAGCAAAACGAGCAAATGATGAACAACATGCGCAACGTTGCTCTAGAAGAGCAAGCAATCGACGCTATCATCGCTAAAGCTCAGGTTTCTGAGAAAGCAGTAAGCTTCAACGAGCTTATGAACCAGCAGCCAGCTTAATAGGCAATATCTTGCGTAGGTAGTTGACTAAGCGTCGACTATTCTGCTAACAATGGTCCGTATGATATTATCATCCGGGCCATTTATTTTAGGGACATAAGAATATGAGCTACCAAGAAAAAAATGCAATGTCGCCGATTCTAGACGCGCTAGTACCCATGGTGGTTGAACAAACTTCCCGAGGTGAACGTTCCTACGACATTTATTCACGTCTACTTAAAGAGCGTGTAATTTTCCTGACTGGTCAAGTGGAAGACCATATGGCAAACCTTGTCGTGGCACAGCTGCTTTTCTTAGAATCTGAAAATCCTGATAAAGACATCTTCCTCTACATTAACTCGCCAGGCGGCAGTGTGACCGCAGGTATGTCAATCTATGACACCATGCAGTTCATCAAGCCTAACGTCAGTACCGTTTGTATGGGACAAGCGTGTTCTATGGGGGCCTTCCTGCTTGCTGGTGGTGCGCCAGGCAAGCGTTATGTATTGCCTAACTCACGCGTGATGATTCACCAACCGCTGGGCGGGTTCCAAGGACAAGCGTCAGATATCCAAATTCATGCGCAAGAAATTTTGACCATCAAGCAGAAGCTCAATAAGTTGCTAGCAGAGCACACGGGTCAACCGCTTGAAGTGATTGAACGTGATACCGACCGTGACAACTTTATGGCAGCCGAACAAGCCGTTGAATATGGTTTGGTGGATGCGGTATTGACGCATCGCGGTGAATAAGCCAGAGCAAATTGTTCTGCGCAATTATGAATGATTTGATGTACACTCAAATCATAAAGAGTAAAGGCTAAGAGGTTAGCGAATGACAGATAAAAGCAAAGAGAGCGGTAGTAGTAAGCTTCTTTACTGCTCTTTCTGCGGCAAAAGCCAGCACGAAGTTCGCAAGCTGATCGCTGGTCCGTCAGTTTACATCTGTGATGAATGTGTCGACTTATGTAATGACATCATCCGTGAAGAAATCAAAGACGTGCTTCCGAAAAAACAGTCAGAAGCACTGCCGGTGCCGCGCGAGATCCGTGCCCACCTTGATGATTATGTGATTGGCCAAGATTACGCTAAAAAAGTGTTAGCAGTAGCCGTTTATAACCACTATAAGCGTTTACGTAATGGGGACACGACCAGTGAAGGTGTTGAGCTAGGTAAGAGTAACATCCTTCTGATTGGTCCAACGGGTAGTGGTAAAACATTGCTTGCAGAAACGTTAGCGCGTTTCCTTGATGTACCATTTACTATGGCTGACGCGACTACGCTGACAGAAGCGGGTTACGTGGGCGAAGACGTAGAAAACATCATCCAAAAACTGCTGCAAAAATGCGACTACGACGTGGCGAAAGCAGAACGTGGTATCGTTTATATCGATGAGATCGATAAAATTTCGCGTAAAGCGGAAAACCCTTCAATTACCCGCGACGTGTCGGGTGAAGGTGTGCAGCAAGCGTTGCTTAAATTGATTGAAGGCACGGTCGCATCCGTTCCTCCTCAAGGGGGCCGTAAGCATCCACAACAAGAGTTCTTGCAAGTGGATACCTCCAAAATCCTCTTTATTTGTGGCGGCGCATTTGCCGGCTTGGATAAAGTGATTGAGCAGCGCGTCGCAACAGGTACAGGTATCGGTTTTGGCGCAGAAGTGCGTTCAAAAGATGAAACCAAAACTGTGGGTGAGCTGTTCACTCAAGTGGAGCCTGAAGATTTGGTTAAATACGGCTTAATTCCTGAGTTCATTGGTCGTCTTCCTGTAACGACGACGTTGACTGAGCTTGACGAAGAAGCCTTGATTCAGATCTTGTGCGAGCCTAAGAACGCATTAACTAAGCAGTACGCGGCACTGTTCGAGCTAGAAGATGCTGAGCTTGAATTCCGTGAAGATGCATTGCGTGCGATTGCGAAGAAAGCCATGGAGCGTAAAACAGGTGCTCGTGGTCTTCGTTCTATCCTCGAGAGTGTTCTGCTTGAGACCATGTACGAATTGCCATCAATGAACGACGTCAGCAAAGTCGTGATTGATGAGTCAGTGATTAAAGGCGAGTCGGATCCGTTGCTGATTTATAGCAACGCCGATAACCAAGCCGCTGGCGCTGAATCTTAATCGGATTCACAAACTAAGATGGTGTAAGAAAGGGAGTAATCAATTACTCCCTTTTTTTTATTCTTCCATTGAATCCAACCAATTAGCCCCCATATACTGCTCATAAGACTAAGCGGAAGAGAGAAGAATATGAACTTGGAACGTTCCGAACGTATCGAGATCCCCGTACTACCTCTAAGAGATGTAGTGGTTTACCCGCATATGGTAATTCCTTTGTTTGTTGGTCGTGAAAAGTCGATTGCGTGCCTAGAAGCTGCAATGGACAACGACAAGCAAGTCTTGTTGGTGGCGCAAAAAGAAGCTGACACCGACGAACCCACGAAAGACGATCTGTTTGAGGTAGGAACGGTCGCCACCATTTTGCAGTTGCTTAAACTCCCTGACGGTACGGTGAAAGTACTGGTCGAAGGTCAGCAGCGTGCGAAAATTCATCAGTTTTATGAAGAAGAGTTTTTCACTGCAGATGCAGAATTTTTGTTGACTGAGCCACTGGACGAGCGAGAGCAAGAAGTGATCGTTCGCAGCGCGATCAACCAGTTCGAAGGTTTTATCAAGCTCAACAAAAAAATCCCACCTGAAGTTCTAACCTCGTTAAGTGGCATCGATGAAGCCGCTCGTCTGGCGGATACGATTGCAGCGCACATGCCACTCAAGCTGGCTGAAAAACAGAGTGTGTTGGAAATTCTTGATGTCACTGAGCGTCTAGAGTTTTTGATGGGGCAGATGGAATCAGAAATCGATTTGCTTCAAGTTGAAAAGCGTATTCGTACACGCGTTAAGAAGCAGATGGAAAAGTCGCAGCGCGAATACTATCTGAACGAGCAAATGAAAGCGATTCAGAAGGAGCTGGGCGAGTCTGAAGACGGTGTTGACGAATTTGAGACGCTCAAGCAAAAAATTGCTGAAGCGAAAATGCCGCAAGAAGCGCGTGAGAAGACTGAGCAAGAGCTGCAAAAGCTGAAGATGATGTCGCCAATGTCGGCAGAAGCGACCGTGGTTCGTGGTTACATCGATTGGATGATTGGTGTGCCATGGAACAAGCGCTCGAAAGTGAAGAAAAACCTCGCCAAAGCAGAAGAAGTGCTCAACGAAGATCACTACGGCTTAGAGCGAGTGAAAGAGCGCATTCTTGAATATTTGGCGGTGCAAAATCGCATCAATAAATTGAAAGGACCTATCCTGTGTCTCGTTGGTCCTCCAGGTGTGGGTAAGACGTCGCTAGGTCGCTCTATCGCAGCGGCTACCGGGCGTAAATACACGCGTATGGCGTTAGGTGGGGTACGTGATGAAGCGGAAATCCGTGGTCACCGCAGAACCTACATTGGTTCCATGCCAGGCAAGTTGATTCAGAAAATGTCCAAAGTGGGGGTGAAAAACCCGCTGTTCTTGCTGGATGAAATCGACAAAATGTCATCGGATATGCGTGGTGATCCGTCATCGGCGCTCCTTGAGGTTCTCGACCCTGAACAAAACAACGCATTCAATGACCACTACTTAGAAGTGGATTACGATCTGTCCGATGTGATGTTTGTTGCCACCTCGAACTCAATGAACATTCCGGGGCCACTGCTTGACCGTATGGAAGTGATTCGTTTGTCGGGTTACACCGAAGATGAAAAGCTTAACATTGCGAAACGTCACTTGGTCGACAAGCAGATCAAGCGAAACGGTTTGAAAGCGGGTGAGATTGACATTGAAGACTCAGCGATCATCGGCATTATTCGCTACTACACGCGTGAAGCGGGTGTGCGTAGCTTAGAGCGTGAAATTTCGAAGATCTGTCGTAAAGCGGTGAAGAACATTCTGCTCAAACCGGATTTGAAGAAAGTGACGGTGAGCATGGATAACCTCAAAGAGTATCTAGGTGTTCAGCGCCATGATTACGGTAAAGCGGAAGACAGTAATCGTATTGGACAGGTAACAGGATTAGCGTGGACGGAAGTCGGCGGTGACCTGTTAACCATCGAAACCCAATCGATGCCAGGTAAAGGTAAGTTGACTCAAACCGGTTCATTGGGTGATGTCATGCAGGAATCGATTCAAGCTGCGATGACCGTGGTACGTTCGCGCGCTGAAAGCTTGGGTATCAACTCTGACTTTTACGAAAAGCGTGATATTCACGTCCACGTACCTGAAGGTGCCACGCCTAAAGATGGTCCGAGCGCCGGTATCGCGATGTGTACCGCTTTGGTGTCTAGCTTGACGGGCAACCCAGTCAAAGCTGAGGTGGCCATGACAGGTGAGATCACGCTGCGTGGTGAAGTTTTGCCGATTGGTGGTTTGAAAGAAAAACTGCTGGCGGCGCACCGTGGTGGTATTACAACGGTTCTTATTCCAAAAGACAATGAACGCGATTTGGAAGAGATTCCAAGTAACGTCATCGCGGATCTGAAAGTGATTCCGGTTCAATGGATTGATGAAGTCCTGAAAGTCGCACTCGAAAAAGACCCGTCAGGTGTTGAATTTGCTCACTAAAAAGAGTGATGTGCAGCAAAAATAAGTAAAAGATTACGCTGATTAGCCGAAAAAGGCTTGTCAGCGTTTTTTTTGGGCGCTAACGTTAGCTCTTAAAGCGCCAGCCCTTGTCTGATAAGGCTTGCGCTTATATTTGGAAATGAAAATGGAACACAGCTGTCTCATTAAAAATAAAACAGGCGGCACAAAGGGGAATCACAGTGAATAAAACACAATTAGTAGAAAAAATCGCAGAAAACGCAGACCTATCTAAAGCTTCAGCAGGTCGCGCACTAGACGCTTTCATCGAAGCTGTAGGTGACACTCTACAGTCTGGTGATCAAGTCGCATTAGTTGGCTTTGGCACATTCAGCGTACGTACTCGTGCAGCTCGCACAGGTCGTAACCCTAAGACGGGTGAAGAAATCCAAATCGCAGAAGCGAAAGTACCCGCATTCAAAGCCGGTAAAGCTCTAAAAGACGCTTGTAACTAATTCAGAAATTTGACTGCATTTGCAGTTTTTTCGAACCTTTTTAAATTATGCGCATCCTACTGATGCGCATTTCTTTTTCTGGTATTATCGCGCTAATAGTTTTTTTAGTTCAATTAAGTACTTGCTGCTCAAAATATAAGCATCTTGGGCAGAGTACAAGCGGAGAGTAGTTTCAGTATGATGGACCGATTACGCGAGGGCGTGAACAGCATCGCGGTTAAAATTATCCTAGGGCTTATCATCCTATCTTTCGTTTTTGCAGGTGTGGGTAGCTACATTGTCGGTGGCTCAAACAATTCAGCAGCAAAAGTAGGGAATGTTGAGATTGGTCGTGGTGAGTTTGAACAGGCTTACCAAAACGAACGTAACCGAATGCAAGCTCAGCTTGGCGATTACTTCTCAAACCTGTTGGCTGACCCAAGTTATGTGCAATCTTTCCGCAAATCTGTGTTGGATCGAATGGTCAACGATGCGTTGCTAGAGCAGCATGCTGAGTCATTGGGGCTACGCGTGAGCGATGCTCAGGTTCGTACGCTCATTTTGGACATGCCTCAGTTCCAAATTGATGGCAAGTTCGATCAGGACATCTACCAATCTGCGTTGCGTCGTGCGGGCTTCAGTGCTGAAAGTTTTGCTGAGTACTTGCGTCGTGACTTAGTGCGTAATCAGTTACTGACTGCCATCCAGAGCAGTGACTTTGTGCTTGATAATGAAATGGAAGCACAGGGCCAACTGTTGACTCAAACTCGTGATATTAAAAAGGTCACACTCTCTCTAGAAGAGTTTGCCAACAAAGCGAATCTGTCTGAAGAAGAGATTCAGGCCTATTACGAACAAAACCCTGAGCGTTACACTCGCCCAGAGCAAGTAAAAGTTGCGTACATCGAACTGTCTGCTCAGGCGCTTAAGGAATCGATTGAGATCAGCGATGAGCAAGCGAAGCAGTACTATGAAGAGCATCTCGATAAATACTCTTCTGATGAGCAGCGTAAAGTGAGTCATATCCTTATCCAAGGTGATGATGAAGTCAAAGCGCAGGCAATTTTAGACGAGCTACAAGCGGGTGCAGATTTTGCTACTTTGGCACAAGAAAAGTCAGACGACTTTGGCAGTGCAGAAGAGGGCGGTTCACTGGGTTTCATCGAGCGTGATGTGATGGATCCCGCCTTTGAAGAAGCGGCCTTTGCTTTGGAAAATGAAGGTGAAATTTCAGGTTTAGTGAAGTCAGATTTTGGTTACCACGTCATTAAGCTTGATGAGCGAAAAGACGCGGTCGCTAAGCCATTCGAAGAGGTTAGTGCGTCTATTAAGCAAGAGCTCACCGATCAGCAGGCCATCGATCAATTCTACGAACTGCAAAGTGAGTTAGAAAAAGTCGCCTTTGAGTACCCAGATTCACTGGATGATGCAGCAAAAGCGATTGGCGCCACAATCACAACGACGGATTTCATCTCGCAAGTGGACGCGCCTGAGGTGCTAAGATCGGCAGCCGTCATGCAAGCCATCATGAGCCCTGAAGTGAAAGAAGACGGCCTCAACTCAGAAGCGATTGAGATTGCTCCAGAGCACATTATCGTGGTGCGTGTTGAAGAGAGTCGTGATGAAACACTGCTGCCGCTTAGTGAAGTCCGCGAACAGTTGATGGTGTCGCTAGCTAAAGTCAAAGGTGAACAAAATGCCATTGAACTTGCTAAAGCGATGACCGAACAGTTAGAGCAAGGCGACGCATCACTATTGGAAGAGAATGGCCTGGCGTTCTCAGACGTAGAAACCATCGATCGCAGTTCTCCTTATGCTCAGACGGTATTTGCGTTGCCAAAACCTGCAGCGGGTGAAGTTCATTACGCTCAGACCAAAGACCTTAATGGCGACATTGTGATCGTTGAATTAAGCCAAGTCTCGAGTGAGTACGACGCTCAATTTAATACTCAAATTGGTAATCAACTGCTTCAGACGAGTTCACAACAAGAACTCAGTGGACTGGTGAGTATTCTTCGTAAAACCTACGATATCGAGTATTACGCGGTGGCTCAATAATCCCGCTGGCGTGCGAGGCATCGCACGCTAACCGTGTAATTGATAATCTCATCATAACGGGCTGCATCTGCAGCCCGTTATGTTTTCTACTTTTCGCACTTTCTCCTGAGGATACGCACGTTACTCTAGTAGCGGTAATTCAGTGAACTAAGGAGATCCTATGCGAGGGAAAGCATCCCCACTTTTAGTACGCTTGAAAAGCGTCTTTTCTGTCGCAGCGATTACGCTGTGTTTTGTGACCAGTCCACTCTCTTTTGCCAATGAGCAAAAGCAACCAGATAAGTATGAGGGAATAGAAATAACGGTTAACATCAATCAAGCCAGTGCAGAAGAATTGGCCGATTTGCTCTCAGGGGTTGGGATAAAGAAAGCTCAGGCTATCGTAGAGTATCGACAAGCAAACGGAAAGTTTAGTGCAGCCAATGATCTCACCCAGGTAAAAGGGATTGGTGAGGCGATCGTGACAAAAAATGCGGATCGCATAAAGCTTTGAGCGTGATCGTTCAACCGATGTGACCTTTTAAGCATCAATAACCTACTAGAGAGGAATGCCCACTCTCAGCAGTTCTAGTAGGTTTTAATTCACTTCTTTATAGCTGATAAAGATTTTCATTCTGTAACAATATCCAATTAAATGCACTATCACCCGATCCCGCCTAGCGAAAATACGCGTATGAGTATATAATTTGTCGCCGAATTTCAAGGTCAACGCACTTTGCTCTTCACTTCAACGTTGTCACGTTTTAATCATGAGCCATTGCCATTTGAACGTGTGTTTTGTGGAGATCACCGCGGTGACCGTCAATAGACTTGGAGTAAAACATGTCGTCTCATACACCGGTCGTGACCGTTGATGGACCAAGTGGTGCGGGTAAAGGCACGCTTTGCATGCTGTTAGCAAAAAAATTAGGCTTTCATCTTCTCGATTCTGGCGCGATCTATCGCGTATTAGCCTTGGCTGCTATTCATCATGGTGTCGATTTAGAATCTGAAGATGCACTGGTGCCGATTGCGACTCATCTTGATGTCCAGTTCGTTGCAGAAGGCGATTTGGTGCGCGTTATTCTTGAAGGGGAAGATGTTTCTCGCGAACTTCGCAAAGAAGAGACAGGTATGGCCGCATCAAAAGTGGCCGCTTTACCACGTGTACGAGAAGCGCTACTGAGACGCCAACGCGCCTTTGCTGAGGGCAAGGGTTTAGTGGCCGATGGCCGTGACATGGGCACTGTCGTTTTTCCTCAAGCTGAGGTGAAGATTTTTCTCGATGCCAGCGCTGAAGAGCGAGCGAATCGTCGCCTCAAACAGTTGCAAGGCAAGGGCTTAGATGTTAAATTTGACGACCTTTTGAGCGAGATCCAAGAGCGAGACGACAGAGATCGTAATCGCCCTGTGGCGCCATTGCGCCCGGCAGAGGATGCGCTTTTGCTCGATTCTACCTCGATGAGTATCGACGAAGTGGTAGAAAAGGCACTACAATATATCGAATCGAAGCTAGTCGCTTAGGCGGCTAGGTAAGAGCGTTGGTCGCATGGATGATGACTAGCGAATTTAATAACCCCATGTGGTAGGACACCCGTGGACGTTTAATTTATTGAAGATTAACTAAATGACTGAATCTTTTGCTCAACTCTTTGAAGAGTTTCTAAACGAAACAGAATTCCAACAAGGCAGCATCGTTAAAGGTACTGTAGTAGCTATCGAGAACGGTTTCGTTCTTGTTGACGCTGGTCTTAAGTCTGAGTCTGCTATCCCTGCAGAACAGTTCAAGAACGCTGCTGGCGAACTTGAAGTTGAAGTGGGTGCTGAAGTAGACGTAGCGCTAGACGCTGTTGAAGATGGTTTCGGTGAAACTCAACTTTCTCGCGAGAAAGCGAAGCGTCACGAAGCTTGGATCGTACTTGAGAAAGCTTACGAAGAAGCTGAAACTGTTGTTGGTATCATCAACGGTAAAGTTAAAGGCGGTTTCACTGTTGAACTAAACGGTATCCGTGCTTTCCTTCCAGGTTCTCTAGTAGACGTACGTCCTATCCGTGACACTGCTCACCTAGAAAACAAAGAGCTAGAGTTCAAAGTTATCAAGCTTGACCAGAAGCGTAACAACGTTGTTGTTTCTCGCCGTGCGGTAATCGAGTCTGAGAACAGCGTTGAGCGTGATGAGCTTCTAGAAACTCTACAAGAAGGCGCAGAAGTTAAAGGTATCGTTAAGAACCTTACTGACTACGGTGCATTCGTAGACCTAGGCGGCGTTGACGGCCTACTACACATCACTGACATGGCTTGGAAGCGCGTTAAGCACCCTTCTGAGATCGTAAACGTTGGTGACGAGATCCAAGTTAAAGTTCTTAAGTTCGATCGTGAGCGTACTCGCGTATCACTAGGTCTTAAGCAGCTAGGCGAAGATCCATGGGTAGCAATCGCTAAGCGTTACCCAGAAGGTCACAAACTATCTGGTCGCGTAACTAACCTAACTGACTACGGCTGTTTCGTTGAAATCGAAGAAGGCGTTGAAGGTCTAGTACACGTTTCTGAAATGGATTGGACTAACAAGAACATCCACCCATCTAAAGTTGTTAATGTTGGCGACGAAGTTGAGGTTATGGTTCTTGAAATCGACGAAGAGCGTCGTCGTATCTCTCTAGGTCTGAAACAGTGTAAAGCTAACCCTTGGCAGTCTTTCGCTGAAGCGCAAGCTAAAGGCGACAAAGTAACTGGTAAGATCAAGTCTATCACTGACTTCGGTATCTTCATCGGTCTAGAAGGCGGCATCGACGGTCTAGTTCACCTATCTGATATCTCTTGGAACGTTGCTGGTGAAGAAGCGGTTCGTGAGTACAAGAAAGGCGACGAGATCTCTGCAGTTGTTCTAGCAGTAGACGCAGAGCGTGAGCGTATCTCTCTAGGCGTTAAGCAAATGGAAAATGACCCATTCAATGCTTACGTTGCAGAGAAGAAGAAAGGCGTTCTAGTTAACGGTACTGTAACTGCAGTAGACGCTAAAGGTGCAACTATCGAGCTTGAAGAAGGCGTAGAAGGTTACATCCGCGCATCTGAAGTTTCACGTGACCGCGTAGAAGACGCTTCTCTAATCCTAAGCGCTGGTGACACTGTTGAAGCGAAATTTACTGGCGTTGACCGTAAGAACCGCGTAATCAACTTGTCTATCAAAGCGAAAGACGAAGCTGAAGAGCAAGAAGCAATGGCTACACTGAACAAAGCAGACGATGCTTCATTCGGTAATGCTATGGCTGACGCTTTCAAAGCAGCTAAAGGCGAGTAATCTCGTCGATAGTTAGAAAAAGGAGCCGAAAGGCTCCTTTTTTATTGCCTATCAGTGACCTAGTGTCCAATTTGTAGAAATCGTACGAAATTGTCGCGAAGACTACACAAACTGACGAAATCTTGTCTAAAATTGATAGCAAGTGTTTGTTGGAACTACTATTAGTAACTATAATAAATGATAAATTACTCTACGAGGGATACTATGACTAAGTCTGAATTGATAGAAAGACTCTGTGCTGAGCAGACCCATCTTTCAGCAAAAGAAATTGAAGATGCGGTAAAAGATATTCTCGAGCACATGGCGTCAACACTGGAAAGTGGTGACCGCATTGAAATTCGTGGTTTTGGCAGTTTTTCTTTGCACTACCGTGAGCCTCGTGTGGGTCGCAATCCAAAGACAGGCGATAAAGTGGAACTCGAAGGTAAGTATGTTCCCCACTTTAAACCGGGCAAAGAATTACGTGAACGCGTAAATATTGGATAGATTTTCACTGCCTTATTCATAGCGGATGAAGGCAGTATAAAAAAACGGCATACATTAGGTATGCCGTTTTTTTATAAAATGAAAACCCGAGATAACCATGGTTTGTTCAGTGGTTTTACTGCATAATCGTAGCAGCGTTTGTCCATTCAGGTGATAGAAGATGAAAATTATAAAAATTGTTATCGTACTGGCTCTGTTTCTTGTCGCGCTGGCATTAGGTTCGCAAAACCAAGAGGTTGTGAACTTCAATTACTTATTAGCTCAAGGTGAATTCCATCTTTCAACCCTACTTGGCGTGGTATTTGTCGTTGGCTTTGTGATTGCTTGGATCATCTTTGGCAGTTTACATTTACGCTCTCAGCTTGAAGTTCGTAAACTCAAACGCCAGGTCAAGAAACTCTCTCCGGCTGAATCGACACCAGAGCAGTCAAACGCATAATACACTTAGTCGTTAGGTAGGCTCTTCACTCGATGTTAGAAATACTCTTCTTGTTATTGCCAATTGCCGCCGCTTACGGTTGGTATATGGGTAACCGTAGTGCCCAGCAAGACAAGCAGAAACAGTCCAATCAGATTTCCCGTCAGTACGTGACGGGTCTAAACTTGTTGCTGTCCGATCAGTCCGATAAGGCGGTCGACCACTTTATCGAACTGCTCCAAGTTGACAATGAAACCATAGATACCCATTTAGCATTAGGTAATCTCTTTCGCTCTCGTGGTGAAGTGGATAGAGCGATTCGTATTCACCAAAATCTTATCTCACGTTCAGGGCTGACCATCGACCAGAAAAATATCGCGTTGCAGCAGTTAGCCAAAGATTACATGGCGTCGGGTTTTCTCGATAGAGCGGAAAAGATTTTTGAACAACTCGTGGACGAGCCCGATCATAGAGAAGCGGCATTAGGCCAACTGGTCGCGATTTATCAGCAGACACGAGAGTGGGGCAAAGCAATAGAATACGCCACGCTTCTCGTTAAGATGGGGCGTAAGCGTATGCGCAGTAGCATCGCGCATTTTTGGTGTGAGCTTGCAGCGCAAGAAAAGCTCGAGGGGAACATCGACAAAGCCACGCAACATTATAAGCGCGCTTTATCTGAAGACCCCAAATGCGTACGAGCCTCTTTGGCGCTCGGGCGTCTATTTCTTGATGCTGAAAATTACGCTGAAACCATTCACTACCTTGAACAAGTGCTTGAACAAGACAGCGACTTTGTCAGTGAAGTGTTGCCGACGTTGGCGGAGTGCTATCACCATATTGGTGATCAAGAAGCGCTATTGGATTTTTTGCGCCGTTGTATTACCAACAAAGCGGGTGTGTCAGCGGAACTGATGCTGGCTCAGTTGGTGGCCAAGCATGAAGGCGCAGGAGCTGCGCAAGAATTGCTCACAAGGCAGCTGGTTAAAAACCCAACAATGAAAGGTTTTTATCGCTTGATGGATTATCATCTAGCGGAGGCAGAAGAGGGCCGCGCGAAAGCGAGCTTGGCAACCCTGCAAAAGTTGGTGGGTGAACAGTTAAAAGTGAAGCCTCACTATCGTTGCCGTAAATGCGGATTTTCAACCCACTCCCTCTATTGGCATTGTCCATCATGTAAAGGGTGGGGCACGATTAAGCCCATTCGAGGATTGGATGGCGAATAGCCATAAATTTTTAAATGCAGCGGCGATCCCGCTGCTTTTTTTCGACTTATAGATACATTAGGAGATGAAATGATCGACCAAAAAGTGATAGTTGCGCTGGATTATGACAACCAAGCTGACGCACTGGCTTTTGTTGATAAAATCGACCCAGCGTCTTGCCGACTCAAAGTTGGTAAAGAGATGTTTACTCTCTTTGGTCCCAATTTCGTCAATGAGCTGCACAAGCGCGGCTTTTCTGTTTTTCTCGACCTCAAGTTTCACGACATTCCGAACACCTGCTCCAAGGCCGTTCGCGCTGCTGCTGAGATGGGGGTATGGATGGTCAATGTTCACGCCAGTGGCGGTGAACGCATGATGACGGCATCACGCGAGATACTGGAGCCTTATGGCAAAGATCGCCCGCTGCTCATCGGAGTTACTGTACTAACGAGTATGGAGCAGCAAGATCTCGCGGGCATTGGATTGGATGTCGCGCCTAAAGAGCAAGTGGTACGCCTTGCAACGCTCACTAAAAATTCTGGGCTGGACGGTGTTGTTTGTTCGGCGCAAGAAGCGAGCATGCTTAAGAGTGAGTTGGGTCGTGACTTTAAATTGGTCACACCAGGCATTAGACCAGCGGGCGCAGCAGTGGGGGATCAGAAGCGTATTATGACGCCTGTTGATGCCATTCAAGCAGGGTCAGATTATCTGGTGATTGGTCGCCCTATCACGCAGGCGAGCGACCCTGCGGCGGTGTTGGCAGAGATCAACGCCACATTGGCTTAAATCATAGTGTATGACTAACAAGGCCAGCAAATTGCTGGCCTTGTGCGTTCTTGGGGTTATTCGGCGCAAAGTGGTACGCCACTGTGGAACTTAAAATCAACATCGGGTGATGAAATAAGCGCGGCTTCTTTCTGACCAAAATAGTGAATGCGATCTGAGATGTCTTTGCCTGCGATCTCCTCAGCGAGCACGAGATAGTCTTGATAATGACGCGCTTCTGAGCGGAGCAGGGAAATATAAAACTTACCAATATCTTCATCCATTAATGGCGCCAGTTTGGCAAAACGTTCGCACGATCTCGCCTCGATATATGCGCCAATGATCAATTTATCGATCAGTGTTTGCGGCTCATGCGTTGCCATCTCTGATATAAGGCCTTTTGCGTATCGGCTGGCAGGAATCGGCTCGTACGTGATTCCTCGTTGTTCCATGATTTCCAGCACCTGATAGAAGTGGTGCAACTCTTCTTTGATCAGTAACACCATCTTATCGATCAGCGCTTGGCTGTAGGCTGAATCCGATTTCGCCATGATTGACTTGGTAATGTTGCTTTTGCCTTTCAGTGTCTCTAGGTTACCCGTTTGACGATAGGCGAAATCTTCATAGGGCTTGAACCATTCAAGTAACGCAGTCGCACTCGATGGGTCGACCGCATACTTTCGAATCAAGTACATCGCCGACTGACCTGCCTTTAGCTCGCAAAGCAAGTGGTCGATCAACACGGTTTTTAGGTTCTCTGGTTTACTTGCTTCGTTGACCCACTCGTCCGGGGTGTGACAATGAAGAAATTGATGGATGGGAGAGAGTAAATCCTGGTATTGAGCTAAATCTGACATGGGGTATCTGTTTAAATAGAAAAGGTCGCAACCGCGACCTTTGAAAAGGGTGATAACTGATTATATTACCATTTTTTCTTGGCACCAAAGAGCACGTCCATATCGTCTTGACGTTCTTTCTCTTCGATTTGGTGTAACTCTTCCGCGTTGCGTGATTGACGTTTCTGCTCAAGCTGATCATACATCTCCTGCAGCTTTTCTCTCGCTTGGTTGGAGTAAGCGTCATTTTTGGTGCTTAATGCATCCAAGCCTTTGCGCAGCAGTTGAATCGCGGTACCCGGTTGGCCACGTACGATGGCATCGTTGGAACGTTTGATAACATTTTCGATATTGATGCGAATCTGAATGGTTTCCAGACGCGCGTTCTCAGTGACGAAAGTCTGAGTGTCTAGGCGTCCTTTGTTATGTTCGCTGCGAACGGTATCACGAAGACGTTTCACTAGCTTAAGCATCACAATGGCTTGTTTGTCACTGGTTGGCACCTTGAAAGCGGTACTCTCACCTGACTCACTATTTTTCAATTGAGCAATTTGTTGTTTGACGGATTCAACACGCTGTTCCAATTGTTTGTTCTTCGGATCCAGTTCATACATGCTTTGCAATGAATCTAAGATACGATTGTTTAAGCAAACGAGTAGCTCTTTACTATAAGGAAGGTGGTGCGCGTGACCGATAAGTTCTTCTGTTGCATCAATGATTTGCAGGTAACGTGAGCTTTCTTGTTTCTTGGCCGTTTCAACTTTCACTTTATACTGAAGCATAATGTTGTAGCCAAGAACGAGAACCAACAAGATGGCAACGAGCGCTATGATTAAACCAATATTCATAAATTCCGTATCTTATGTTCCGTCATGGTTAGCAGTTAAGGATACATGATCCATCGCCGCTAGACACTTTTTTATATTATTACTCAACAGATTATTTAAAGTAATGAAAAACATCAACTGCTGAGCAAATCTGTGCCTCTGCTTGCAAAACATCCGCTTGAATCCAATTTGGTTATGCTTTTGCGTCGCATTTAAAGCATAGGACTATTATTTTAAGCCTAGAGGCGTTATAACTAAATATTATAAAATATGTTGGCACATGCCGTGCGTAGGTAAGGGAATACGAGGTCGAGAATGAAATTACAACAATTGAAGTACATTGTTGAGGTGGTCAATCACAATTTGAATGTCTCCGCGACGGCGGAAAGTCTTTATACATCGCAGCCTGGCATCAGTAAACAAGTACGATTACTTGAAGATGAGCTCGGCATTCAAATATTTGAGCGCAGCGGAAAACACCTTACCCAGGTAACGGGCGCGGGCCAAGACATTATTCGTATTTCTCAAGAGATCCTCGCGCGTGTTGAAAGCATCAAAGCGGTCGCCGGTGAGCACACTCACCCGGAGATGGGCACGCTCAATATCTCAACGACCCATACCCAAGCGCGTTATGCCTTGCCGGATGTGATCAAAGGGTTTACGGCGCGATACCCTAAAGTCTCCCTTCACATGCACCAAGGCACCCCTTCGCAAATGTCAGAAGCGATTGCGAAAGGCACTGCCAACTTTGCCATTGCGACGGAAGCACTGCACCTTTACCAAGATGCTATCATGTTGCCGTGTTACCACTGGAATCGCTCTATTGTGGTACCTAAAAATCACCCATTGGCGCAGAAAGCTCAGGTGACCATTCAAGATCTTGCCTCATACCCTCTGGTGACTTACGTCTTCGGCTTCACAGGCCGCTCTGAGCTCGACACGGCCTTTAATAAGGTTGGTTTAACGCCAAGAGTCGTGTTCACTGCGACCGATGCAGATGTGATTAAAACCTATGTAAAAATGGGCATGGGAGTCGGCGTGATTGCCAGCATGGCGATTGACAAAACTCAGGATACCGATTTGGTTTCCATCGATGCAAGCCACATCTTTGGCGCCAGCACCACCAGTATCGGGTTCCGTCGTGGTACCTTCTTGCGCTCTTACATGTTTGATTTTATGGAGCGCTTTGCGCCGCACTTGACTCGCCCTGTGGTTGAGCAAGCTCTGACGTTAAAATCCAACGCCGAAATTGAAGAGATGTTTAAAGACATCGAACTGCCAGTGCGATGATCGAGAGGCACTTCCAAGCGCTGGATGACTATTTACGCCAACATCAAGTCTATTGGCGTTTTGAGCCTTTTCTCGCGAGCAGCGCCTCTTCTCTACCTTGGCAAGCGATTAACCCCGATCTTTGCCATTGGTTAGATACCTTGTCGGAAGAAGAAATTGAGCAGTACAAATCGGATACCGATGCGCTGCTCGCCGCGATGACGCTACATTTTCCTGAGCTAGGCAGTATCAAAGCGCTTACCGATTTATCGCTCTATTCACTACCTACCGCGAGCCATCTATCGACAGACGTTGAGAGCGTGTCACTGCCTCGCGGATTAGAGAAAGGGATCCCCGGCAGAAAACTTCGACAGATCACCTTAATGGGCACTGCAGCGCTAACGCATCATAAAGGTGATGAATGGTTGGAGTGGTGTTCGGGCAAGGGTTACCTTGGCCGTATATTGGCGAGTCAGTCTCAGCAAAACGTCACCAGTTTCGAGTACCAAGCGGCTCTCTGTCTATCTGGGCAAACGGAAGCGGATCAGATGGGCTTGACGATGACGTTTGTTCAAGGCGATGCATTGAGCAACGAAAGCCAATCGGTACTAAAGCCCAATCAACACGCGGTGGCGCTTCACGCGTGTGGTGATTTACACGTTTCACTCATGCACAAGTCCATTGCCGCAAAGCTGCCCGCTATAACCTTATCACCTTGCTGTTATCATTTAATCGAAGGTGAGACCTATCAAGCTCTCTCGGCTCAAGGAAAGGCATCAAGCCTTGGATTAACCCAGCAAGAACTGCGGATCCCGCTACAAGAAACCGTGACTGGCGGCGAGCGAGTCAAACGCCATCGCCAACTGGAAATGAGGTATCGATTAGGTCTCGATTGTCTGTTTCGTCAAGCGTTGGATTATCGTCACTATGAGCCGATCCCCAGTGTAAAAAAATCACAGTTATCCGAAGGCTTTGAGTCGTTTTGTCACTGGGCATGTCAACAAAAGGGGATAGAATTACCGAGCGTTGACTTTGCTGACTATGAACAGCAGGGGATGAGGCGTTATTGGCAGATGGAGCGATTGAGTCTTTGTCAGCAAGTTTTTCGCCGTGTGCTTGAACTGTGGCTAGTGATGGACAAAGCGCTCTACCTAGAGCAGAACGGATACCGTGTCTACGTAGGCGAATTTTGTTCGAGAGAAACCACGCCGCGCAACATTTTAATCCATGCTGAACGTCAGTCGTGACTGAAGTCTACCCGCCTCTCTTTTTTGTTACTGCACTGTTAAAAGTTGCTTCCTTTTTCATCACCTTGTTGGTAATAATGAATACCATGCTCATACATGAAGCATGGGTATAACTATTACAAGCACACCCTCATTAATTACAAACACAACATCGTTATTGCTTATATCAAGGAGTTAAGATGAAAGCAGGTAAAATCTTTGCCACCGCAGTACTGGCCAGTGCGGCGCTTCTTAATGCAACCTCTATTGCAGCGAAAACTGCTACGGTTGCCGTTTCACAGATCGTTGAACACCCAGCGCTTGATGCGACTCGTCAAGGTCTATTAGATGGTTTGGCAGCGAAAGGGTACAAACAGGGCGAAAACCTAGAATTCGATTATAAAACCGCACAAGGTAACCCAGCGATTGCCGTTCAGATCGCTCGTCAGTTTGTTGGTGAAAACCCAGATGTATTGGTAGGCATTGCAACGCCGACGGCGCAAGCCTTGGTGTCGGCAACGCGTAACATTCCAGTGGTATTTACGGCGGTCACGGATCCAGTGGGCGCGAAACTGGTTAAGCAACTGGAACAACCGGGCAAGAATGTCACCGGTCTTTCCGACCTCTCGCCTGTCAAGCAGCATGTTGAGCTTATCCAAGAGATCTTACCTGAAGCCAAGTCTATTGGTGTGGTGTTTAACCCAGGTGAAGCCAATGCGGTGACGTTAGTCGAGCTGTTAAAAGAGGCCGCTGCGGAAAAAGGCCTAACGGTGGTCGAAGCGACGGCGCTGAAAAGTGCGGACGTTCAGTCAGCGACACAAGCCATTGCGGCCAAATCTGACGTAATTTACGCACCGACCGATAACACCGTTGCCAGCGCGATCGAAGGTATGATCGTGGCGGCAAACCAAGCGAAAACACCCGTGTTAGGCGGAGCAACTTCCTATGTAGAAAAAGGTGCGATTGCAAGCTTGGGCTTTGATTACTACCAAGTCGGCGTGCAAACTGCCGATTATGTCGCCGCGATTCTAGAAGGCGCTGAGCCAGGGACATTGGATGTCAAAGTGGCGAAAGGCTCTGATCTCGTGGTTAACAAAACGGCGGCTGATAAACTCGGCGTCACGATTCCTAGCGCCGTGATTGAACGAGCGACAAGCGTGAAGTAATTCACTGACGAGGGAGGCGCGTTCTCCCTCACCTCTCACCTGAAAAACGGAGAGTATTAGCAGAAAAGGGAGTTTTTATGTCTGCTTTCGCTTTTTTTGGTGCACTTGAGATTGGATTGATCTACGGCCTTGTGGCACTTGGCGTGTACCTTACCTTTCGTGTACTTGATTTTCCTGACCTAAGTGTTGATGGTAGCTTTCCTATGGGAGCCGCCGTGGCGGCGACTGCGATAGTTGCGGGCATTAACCCTTGGGTTGCAACCTTTATGGCTATTGTTGCCGGAGCGATGACAGGGTGGGTCACGGCCTTTCTTGCCGTGCGCTGTGGCATCTTGCATCTGTTGGCGTCGATACTCACCATGATCGCCGCATTTTCGATCAATATTCGCATCATGGGTCGCCCTAACATGGCGTTGTTGGGTGAAGATACCATTCTGACACCGTTCGAAACGATGGGCGATCCCATGTTGGTTCGACCGCTGTTAGTGGGCGTGTTGGTTCTGTTATCTGCATGGTTCGTCATTCGACTGCTCAACAGTGATTTCGGTTTAGGGCTGAGAGCGACGGGTGTCAATGCGCGCATGGTCTCAGCACAAGGTGCAAGCACCTCCTTTTACACCTATTTTGGCCTTGCTCTATCCAATGGATTCGTGGGTTTCGCGGGGGCCTTGTTTGCGCAGACCAATAGCTTTGCCGACGTGACCTCCGGGGTCGGAACGATCGTTGTCGGTCTCGCGGCGGTGATTCTTGGTCAAACTTTGATCCCGGGTCGACGAATTTGGGTCGCGGTGGTAGCGGTGATCGTCGGCTCTGTGCTCTACCGTTTGGCTGTCGCCTTTGCGCTCAGCTCTGGCATGTTCGGTTTACAAGCTTCTGATCTTAACTTAGTGACAGCAGTATTGGTTGCGCTAGCACTGATTGCACCGAAGTTGAAAGGCAACATAAAGGCAAAAAAGCCTAGTCCTGCCGAGGCACCACGGGCGTCAAAGCAAAACGATAGCAATGGAGGCGTCGCATGATTCGGCTAAAAGATATTCAAGTCACCTTTAACCCAGGGACCATTTTGGAAAATCGCGCGCTAAGAGGTGTCGATCTTGAGGTACCTCAGCATCAGTTTTTAACCGTGATCGGCTCAAACGGTGCGGGTAAATCGACGCTGCTTGGTGCCGTCACCGGTGAAACACCTATGGTGGGTGGACAAGTAGTGATTGATGAACTGGATGTGACAAGACAAACGGTTTCCCAGCGCGCCAGTCAATGTGCGCGCGTGTTCCAAGATCCGTTGGCAGGCACTTGTGGTGAGCTCACCATTGAAGAGAACATGGCGCTAGCCTATATGCGAGGCAAAAAGCGCGGTTGGAGTCTTTCCTTGTCGAGCAAACGGCGTCGTCTGTTTCAAGAGCGCATCAGCATTTTGGGCTTAGGGTTGGAAGACCGCTTGGGTGATAACATTGGTCTTTTGTCTGGCGGGCAGAGGCAAGCAGTCAGCTTGGTGATGGCCACTTTATCGGACAGCAAGTTACTCTTGCTTGATGAACACACCGCCGCGTTGGACCCACGTATGGCCGCGTTCATTATTGATTTGACCAAAACCATTGTCAGTGAGTTCAACTTGACCGTCATGATGGTAACGCATTCGATGAAAGATGCACTTGCGTGTGGCGATCGCACTGTGATGCTCCACCAAGGTGAAATTGTACTCGATGTTCAAGGTCAGCAACGAGCGGGCATGACAGTGCCTGATTTGCTCGAGATGTTCACCAAAGTACGGGGCGAAGAACTGGCCGACGACAGTCTACTGCTCAATTAACGGCATGCATCCTAGAGAGTGTGTTTCTCTAGGATGCATTTTCTAACAGCGTTGCTTGATAACGCTCAATATGATCAACGATAGGCTGAGCTTTGTTGAAGGTGCGAATTTCGCGAAACAGCGCATCAGCTTGTGGGTATTGCTGACGCAAATAGGAGAACCACTGCTTCACGCGGTTCGGGTAGTAGAGCCCTTTATCGCCTTTCATCTCATACTGAGAATAGACCAGTAGCAGCTTGACGACGTCTTCCCACGGCATGGGGGCGTGATTGTGTTTGACCACGTTGCCAAGATTGGGCACGTTGAAGGCGCCTCGGCAAACCATGAGTGAATCGACTCCAGTCGTCTCGATACACGCTTGGCCATCTTGATAGTTCCAGATCTCGCCGTTGGCGATCAGTGGGATAGAAAAACGTTGTCGAATCTGGTCAATGTATTCCCACTTAATTTCGCTCGCTTTGTAGCCGCCTGTTTTGGTGCGCGCATGCACAGTGAGCTCATCGGCGTTGGCCGATTGAATGGCATCAACAATCTCGAAGCAATCTTCCGGGTTCTCCCAACCTAAACGGATTTTAGCGCTGACAGGAACGCGCGGATCCACTGCGTCGCGGCAGGCTTTGACGACATTGTGAATCAATTCAGGATGCTGCAATAAGGCGGCGCCACCTTTACTTTTATTCACAAGTTTGGCCGGGCAACCAAAGTTAAGGTCAATCCCTCTTGCACCCAACTCTACTGCACGCAAGGCATTTTCCGCCATCCAATGCGGATCTTGCCCAAGCAGTTGGACATGAACAGGCACGCCTGATTTGGTTTGAGAGCCTTGTTGTAATTCTGGACAAAGACGATGAAAAACGTGCTCTGGTAGTAATTGGTCCACGACACGGACAAACTCGGTGACGCACAGATCGTAATCATTAATATCTGTGAGAATTTCTCTCATTAAATGGTCAAGGACGCCCTCCATCGGGCCAAGAACAACGCGCATAACACTCACCTCTTTGCGGGAGGCGTGATTCTAGTGGGTTCGCTTTCGATTGTCACTAGCTAGGGGTATAATGCGACGGTTTCTCCCAATCCAAAAGAAGCTAGATGACCTATCAATTGTTAATCCTTGACCCCGCCACCTGTGAAGAATCGCCTTTGTTTATTGAAGGACTTACCTTGGCCGCTAACCTAGCGACCAAGCCACTTGCCCCGCTGCAGTGGGTGGGTGAGATCTTGTCTGATCAGGTTGATGCGAATCTTATCGAGTCACATATCACCGCGCAGTACAGTGCGATCAAACGTAATGATTACTCACTGCTTGCGTTACTGGCTGAGCCGCGAGATGAGCAGCTGGCCGATGTGGCAGAAGGCTTCATGACCTTGTGGCCGACGATTGAAACCCAGTGGCAAGGCCTGACCTTGAGCGATGGCACGGAGCGCATGTTACAGGCACTATTGACCACCATGATGCTGGCCATTGATCAAGAACAAACCCAACAGCAAATGCGTGAAGCGGGCATCGATACGCCGCCAGCGTTAGAGGATTTGGTTGACCAATTAGATCTGATGCTGATCGAAGTGGCACAAGCGGCCGACGAGCAATTAGTCGGCGCGAAAGCGCAAAGCGTCAATCCTTACAAATCGATCGGTAGAAACGATCCTTGTCCGTGTGAAAGCGGCCGAAAATTCAAACAGTGCTGTGGTCAATAGAACAAAATACCGAGATGTAGGTCGAAAGACTGGGTCTACGTGTAAAAAAGGAACCTAAATGAAAAAATTAGCCGCTCTATTTTTGATGAGTTGTTCTGTCCTTGCTGCGCCGAAAGATGAGCTCAACGCGCGCCTACAAAAAACCGAAGGCTTCAGTGCCAATTTCAGTCAAAAAGTGGTCAGCCCAGAGGGCGACGTCGTTATGCAAGGTGAGGGGACAGTCGATATTTCGCGACCCAGCCTCTTTCGTTGGGAAACGACGCTACCCGATGAGAACTTATTGATCTCTGACGGCGAGAGCTTGTGGTACTACAGCCCGTTTATCGAGCAGGTGAGCATTTATTCGCAAGAGCAGGCGACGGAGCAGACACCTTTCGTGTTGCTTACCCGCAATCGAGCCAGTGATTGGGATAACTATCGTGTCAGTCAAGAGGGCGACCAGTTTACCCTTATTCCAACTGCTGAGGATTCAAACCAAGGCCAGTTTCGCTTAGAAATTAACTCGAAAGGTGCGGTCAAAGGGTTTAGCGTGGTGGAGCAAGATGGGCAAACCAGCAATTTTGTCTTTGATGATATTCGCCTTGGCAAGCCGTCGGCAGATAAGTTTACGTTCAAAATCCCAGAGGGTGTGGAAGTGGACGATCAAAGGAACTAATGGTGAGTAATTACTCGTTAGACTTCTCAGGGGACGAAGATTTTCGTCCTCTTGCCGCTCGGATGCGCCCGCAAACGGTGGAGCAATACATCGGCCAGCAACATATTCTCGGCGAAGGTAAACCGCTGCGCCGTGCATTGGAGGCTGGTCACATTCACTCTATGATTTTATGGGGGCCACCGGGCACCGGAAAAACCACCTTAGCGGAAGTGGCGGCGAATTACGCCAATGCTGAAGTGGAGCGAGTCTCGGCCGTTACCTCTGGGGTGAAAGAGATTCGCGCTGCGATTGAAAAAGCACGTGAAAACAAACTGACAGGTAGACGCACCATCCTATTTGTGGATGAGGTGCACCGTTTTAACAAATCACAACAAGACGCTTTTCTGCCACATATTGAAGATGGCACTGTCACATTTGTTGGTGCTACGACAGAAAACCCTTCGTTTGAGCTCAATAACGCGCTGTTATCACGAGCTCGCGTGTACAAACTGACTTCGCTTTCTCAAGCGGAAATCCGCCAAGCGCTGGATCAAGCGATTAACGATACCGAGCGCGGACTCGGCCATATTGACGCGGACTTTGGCGAAGGTGTGTTAGAACGGCTTTCTGAGCTAGTGAATGGTGATGCACGAATGTCACTCAATTATCTCGAGCTGTTGTACGACATGGCTCAAGATGATGCGCAGGGGCGCAAAGCCATTACCTTGCCGCTGCTTGCCGAAGTCGCGGGTGAAAAAGTCTCCCGTTTTGATAACAAAGGCGATATTTGGTACGACCTGATTTCTGCGGTGCATAAATCCATCCGAGGGTCTAACCCCGACGCTGCGCTTTATTGGTCGGCGAGAATGATTGCCGCAGGGTGCGATCCTCTTTATATCGCAAGACGCCTGTTGGCGATTGCGTCGGAAGATATTGGTAATGCGGATCCAAGAGCCATGCAAGTGGCGCTATCGGCTTGGGATTGCTTTACCAGAGTCGGGCCTGCCGAAGGTGAGCGAGCTATCGCGCAAGCGGTGGTGTACCTCGCTTGTGCGCCAAAGAGTAACGCGGTTTATAGTGCCTGGAAACAAGCTTTGGCCGATGCACACAACCTGCCTGAGTACGAAGTGCCTGTCCATTTACGCAATGCGCCCACTAGCTTGATGAAAGACTTGGGTTATGGCGCGGAGTATCGCTACGCGCATGATGAGCCAGGTGCCTACGCCGCAGGCGAGCGCTACTTGCCACCAGAAATGAGTGAAACGCGATACTATCAGCCGACCAATCGTGGCTTAGAAACGAAAATTGGCGAAAAGTTAGATTACTTGGCTAGTTTAGACGCAAAAAGCCCACAAAAGCGCTATGAATAAGCGCCTATTTTAGATACATTTATTCGGTTGTGGTTTTGGTCAAGCACCACAGTGGCAGGCCAAAATCAGAAACGCACATTCTTAAAGCACATTATTGATAAGCATAGGGTTAACAATGCTGGATTCTAAATTACTTCGTACAGAGCTGGATGACACAGCTGCAAAACTAGCGCGCCGAGGCTTTAACCTTGACGTTGAGACAATCCGTACACTTGAAGAGCAACGCAAGTCGATTCAAGTCGAAGTTGAAAATTTACAATCCACTCGTAACTCCATCTCCAAGCAGATCGGTCAATTGATGGCGAAAGGTGACAAAGCCGGCGCAGAAGAGATCAAAAAGCAAATCGGTTCTCTTGGTAGCGATCTTGACGCGAAAAAAGCGGAACTGGACGTGATTATGGCGAAGCTCGATGACATTACGTTATCTGTGCCTAACTTGCCAGCAGAGGATGTGCCAGACGGTAAAGACGAAAACGACAACGTGGAAATCTCACGTTGGGGTGAACCTAAAACTTACGACTTCGAAGTGAAAGATCACGTCGATTTAGGTGAGATTGCAGGCGGTCTTGATTTTGCTAGCGCCACCAAGATCACCGGCGCGCGCTTTATTGTCATGAAAGGCCAGTTTGCTCGCCTTCACCGTGCGATCGCACAGTTCATGCTGGACTTGCATACCGAGCAGCACGGCTACACGGAAATGTACGTGCCGTACCTTGTTAACTCTGACAGCTTGTTTGGCACAGGACAACTACCTAAGTTTGGTAAAGACTTGTTCCATACCGAGCCGCTTGAAGAGAAAGCCAGCGACGAAGAGCTACGTCGTCTTTCATTGATTCCTACGGCAGAAGTGCCAGTGACCAACATGGTGCGTGACACCATCTCTGATGAAGCGGATTTGCCTCTAAAGATGACGGCTCACACCCCTTGTTTCCGCTCTGAAGCGGGATCGTACGGTCGTGATACGCGTGGTTTGATTCGTATGCACCAATTTGACAAAGTTGAGCTGGTTCAAATCACCAAACCAGAAGATTCAATGGATGCACTGGAAGAGCTAACGGGTCATGCTGAGAAAGTCCTGCAACTGCTTGAACTTCCTTACCGTAAAGTAGTGCTATGTACCGGTGACATGGGCTTTGGTGCGCGTAAGACTTACGATTTGGAAGTCTGGGTACCGGCGCAGCAGACCTACCGTGAGATTTCATCTTGTTCAAACATGTGGGACTTCCAAGCTCGTCGGATGCAGGCGCGTTTCCGTCGTAAAGGCGAGAAGAAGCCTGAGTTGGTCCACACACTTAATGGCTCTGGCCTCGCAGTGGGTCGTACTATGGTGGCGATTCTTGAGAACAACCAGCAAGCTGATGGCCGTATTGAGATTCCTGCTGTGCTGCAACCTTACATGGGCGGCGCGACGCACATTGGTTAATGACCTATCGGGGTCATCATCGTTGAAATAGCTAGGGGCTGATGTTGAACATCAGCCCCTTTTTTATGATTTGATTTGAGTCACATCGGACTAGAGCGTCATCTCGCCGCGCAGCACCTGTTGCATTTGCACTTTTACCTCGTCGTAAGAGAGGTTTTGGCTGAGCAAATAATGCAGTTTGGCTAGCGCCGCTTCGCGCGTCATATCAAAACCGCTGATCACGCCTGCTTCAGCCAAGGCGCAGCCTGTTGCGTAACCGCCCATGTTGACTTTACCCGCCAAACACTGGGTTAAGTTCACGACGATCACACCACGTTCAGACGCCTCTTGAAGATGAGCCAGAAGCTGTGGGTTTTGCGGCGCGTTGCCAACACCAAAAGTCAGCAGAATCATCGCATTCACAGGTTGTAGCAGGGTGTTGCGAATGACTTCATGCGAGATGCCAGGGTACATGGTAATGACGCCAATCGGCTGAGGGGTAATATCATGCACTTTAAACTCGCCACTCGGCATTTGGCCTACCGTGACATCTTTGCTCACTTGAATATTAATACCTGCTTCCAACAGAGGAGGTAAGTTGGGTGATGTAAAAGCATTAAAGCCGTCGGCATGAGATTTTGTGCTTCGGTTACCGCGCATCAGTTTGTTGTTAAAAAACAGCGTCACTTCGTTGATGGGGTAATTGGCAGCGATGTGCAGGGCATTGAGCAAATTCGCTTGGCCGTCAGAGCGCAGTTCTGCCAGTGGAATTTGTGAGCCTGTCACAATCACGGGTTTACCTAAGTTCTCCAGCATGAAAGAGAGCGCGGACGCGGTGTACGCCATGGTGTCGGTGCCGTGAAGAATGACAAAACCGTCGTACTTGTCGTAGTTATCACGGATGTCGTCAGCAATTTGTTGCCAGTCGGCCGGGGTCATGTCGGACGAATCAATCAGCGGGTCGTATTCGTGAATGGTGTATTCAGGCATTTCTGGGCGGTGGAACTCCGGCATACTTGCGAGCTGTTTTTCCATAAATCCAGCCACCGGCACGTAACCGTGATCGTGTGACTTTTTCATGCCAATTGTTCCGCCTGTGTAGGCGATGTAGATATGTTTTCTAGCCATGACTCAGAAACCGTATGTAGGGAAGTGTGCGCGATTATATATCAATTACTCGCAGAAAAAAGGGCATGGCAGCGTGAGTGGCGCTGTCATGCCCTAGGTCAGAGGAGTGCTTGTCCTATTGCACTTGGCAGTTCAAGCAAAACGCATAGTGACCTTTAGGATCATTGAAGCTTTGCAATAGGTCGGCATCACTACTCAATTGACGAATCACGGGAGAGAGTGAGGCGGGTAGCAGCGCGCTTACGTCTAAGCCAACGCGCACTTCCACTTGGTTGATAATCTCTTGCAAGAACTGCTGCGCTGGCGAGAGTGGCTCTTCAACCCAGTAAATGTTGTAGTCCTCGACGTTGGCAAGCTCAGCCGCGAGTGCAATCGCATCGTCAAAATCACCAATTTTGTCGATAAGGCCTAGGTTTAGGGCGTCTTGACCCGTCCAAACGCGACCTTGTGCCAGCGCGTCCATATCTTTGCGCGGAATATCTCGAGCGTCGCTGACCAAGCCGACAAAGCGATGGTAGCCATGCTCGATACCCATCTGAATGGCTTGCGAGGCGCCGTCTGACAAACCGGTGGTCACACCGACATCAGAAAAGGGTGATGTGCCAACGCCATCGGTATAAATGCCGAGTTTGTTGAGCCCTTTTTCAAATGTCGTGATAACACTGAAGATACCAATTGACCCGGTGAGCGTCGTTGGCTGCGCCACAATGCTGTCGGCACTCATTGATATCCAGTAACCGCCAGAGGCCGCTAGGCTCGACATCGACACCACCACAGGCTTGCCCGCCGCGCGTAGCGCTTCGACTTCATTGCGAATTACTTCTGAGGCGAAGGCGCTGCCTCCGGGGCTGTCAACGCGCAACACGACCGCTTTCACCTTGTCATCGCTGCGCGCTTGACGAAGTAAGGCAGCAGTGGTGTCGCCACCGACGGTACCACGCGGCTGTGAGCCGTCCATGATCGCGCCGCTTGCCACCACGACGGCAATATCATCTTGCGCAAGGTTCAGCGGCATGCGCATGGTCGGTAAGTATTCATAGTAAGTGATGTAGTTGTAGCTATCGTCACCATCACTGCCAAACACGTCGATCAGTTCGCTGCGCACTTGTTGGCGTGTCGCTAGTTGATCCACCAAGCCTAATCCTTTAGAGAGCGCCGCTAAATCACCTTGGTATTGCTCAAGCTGTGTTAGGAAGCTATCCATATCTGGATTGAGTTTTTCTGCACTGATTTGGCGGTTGGTCGCCACATCGTCAACGTACGCGCCCCACAGTTGACCGAGCCAACGTGACGCGGATTCACGCGCTTCATCGGACATATCATCACGCAGAAACGGTTCCACAGCCGATTTATAGCTGCCGACACGGAAAACGTGTGTGCTGACATCCAGCTTTTCAAGCAAGGTTTTGTAGTACAGCGAGTACGCGCTGTAGCCTTTGAGCATCACAGCGCCATCCGGGGCAAGATAAATCTTATCCGCGTAGCTGGCGAGGTAGTACTGGCTTTGGTTGTAGATGTCCCCGACCGCATAGATGGGCTTGCCCGATGCTTTAAACTCATTCAAGGCTTTGGCGATGTAACGCAGTTTCGTGAGATTGGTTTCCGGCATGTCACGCAGCGCGAGCACTAGGCCGCTGATGCTGTTGTCTTCTTTGGCGTGGCGAATGGTGTCCACCAGCTCAAACAGGACATTCTCTCTTGGCATCTCTTGGCCAAATAGGGAGCCGGTCAAAGAGTCCATCGCGTTGATGTAGCGAGGCTGCTCAACAATCGGGCCAGAGAGGTTAAGCACGAGTGCGGATTCTTTTGGCACCGATGGCGGCGGGGCATCCGTAGCGGTGTAGAGGAAGTAGATAACAGCGATGCTCGCCAAAAAGATCAGATTGGTTAGGGCGATGCGTAGGAAGGTGAGCAGTTTCCACATTCCCTTGAAAATCATCCCTATGATTTTGAATATTTTTTTCATTCTATCTCCGCTGCGACGTCAACGCAGGTGATGGGGTTACCCTAGATGTCCGGACACCCTCCATCCTACTGAAACTCGTGGAGTGGAACAACTGTAAGATTGATCGGTGTTACAAAAATGTAAACGCCTGTTTGATTTTTTATAAAGAAGCTCATATCGTGGTCAGACCACAATAATAAACAGTATAGTGATGTCTGCCATGTACCCAAACCTACTCAAGCCCTTAGATCTCGGCTTTACTCAGATTCGAAACCGTGTCTTGATGGGCTCTATGCACACCGGCCTTGAAGAACAGAAAGAAGGCCTTGGAAAACTTGCCGCTTTCTACGCTGAACGTGCCAAAGGCGGTGTCGGTTTAATTGTGACGGGCGGCTTTTCGCCCAATTTGCGCGGTCGTCTTCATCCATTTTCGGCTGAATTCAGTAAGCCGAAACATGCACAAGCACACAAGGTCGTGACCGAAGCGGTCCACCAACATGGCAGCAAGATTGCGTTGCAACTGTTGCACGCAGGTCGCTATGCAATGCACCCCTTCTCCCAAAGTGCCTCTTCCATTAAAGCGCCCATTGCGCGTTTTGCGCCGAGTGAAATGAGTGCTCGTCAAATCAAGAAAACCATCGATGCGTTTGCAAACAGTGCGCAGTTAGCTCAGTTGGCAGGATATGATGGCGTGGAAGTAATGGGGTCGGAAGGTTATCTCATTAACCAGTTCATCTGTAAACGAACCAATATGCGCTACGACGATTGGGGCGGTAGTTACGAAAATCGTATGCGTTTTCCCCTAGAGATCGTCAAAGCCATTCGAAAAGCAGTTGGCGAAGAATTCATTATCATTTTCCGTCTATCGATGCTGGATCTGGTGGAAGAGGGCAGCACATTTGATGAAGTGGTGATGCTCGCCAAAGCGCTAGAAGCGGCTGGGGTCACCATCATCAACACCGGCATCGGCTGGCACGAAGCGCGGATTCCATCCATTGCGACGCAAGTCCCGCGAGGCGCGTTTACGTGGGTGACCGAGAAAGTGAAGCCGCATGTCAATGTGCCGATTGTGACGTGTAACCGAATCAATATGCCCGATGAAGCGGAGCGAATCTTAGAGAGTGGCCATGCGGATATGGTCTCGATGGCGCGTCCATTCTTAGCAGACCCATATTTCGTCGCCAAAGCCGAGCAGGACAAGGCGAAGCTCATCAACACCTGCATCGGTTGTAACCAAGCCTGTCTGGACAATGTCTTCAAAGGTAAACGTGCAAGCTGCTTAGTCAACCCGCTCGCCTGTCGAGAGGAAGAGTGGATTGTCTCTCCGGTGCAGAAGGCGAAAAACATTGCCGTGGTGGGCGCAGGTCCTGCTGGCCTGGCGTGTGCCACGACTTTGGCCGAGCGAGGCCATCAAGTGGATTTGTTTGAACGCAGTGACCGTATCGGTGGTCAGTTCCGTCTTGCCATGCAGATCCCGGGCAAGGAAGAGTTTCGTGAAACCATCCGCTATTTTGCTAACCGCATTGATGAAACGGGCGTCAAACTCCATTTAGAGACGGAAGCGAATTTCGATCTATTGGCGGAGTACGATGAAGTGGTCATGGCCAGTGGTGTTGAACCTCGTAAAGTGACTATTGAGGGGATTGATAACCAAGAGAAAGTGGTGGATTACCAAACTCTAATTCGCGAAAAAACCTACGTTGGCGACAAGGTGGCGATTGTGGGAGCCGGCGGCATTGGTGTCGACGTTGCCACCATGCTCACCGAGCCTCAAGGACACAATCTTGACGATTGGCTGCATGAGTGGGGTATCGACAAAGCGATTTCACATCCGGGCGGCTTGTTCCCTTACCCAGATTCGCTCAGTGATAAAACCGTGTGGGTGTTGCAACGTCGTAAAGGGCGTGTCGGCAAAGGTCCGGGCAAAACCACAGGTTGGATTCATAAGCGGACACTGGAAAAACGTGGGGTTCACCTGCTCGGTGGGGTGAGTTACGAGAAGATTGACGACCAAGGACTGCACATTGCGATTGATGAACAAAAGCAGTTACTCGAGGCCGACAAAGTGATCATCTGCGCGGGCCAAGAATCCGTTCGTCCGTTTGAGAATGAGTGGGAGAAGTTTGGCGACAAACTGCATGTGATTGGCGGCGCGGATTATGCCGGTGAGTTGGATGCGGTGCGTGCAATTAAACAAGGTGTCGAGCTGGCGATTAAGCTCTAATGTGTTCAATAGAAAACGCCAGATGGAGTCGCTCCATCTGGCGTTTTTTTATTCCCACTGAGAAAGCGTTACAAAATGACCGTCTTGTTTCCGTAGACAAATACATGGTCATTAAGGACTTTGGTTAGCGCTTTGCTGAGAACGTTTTTCTCCACATCGCGACCTGCTTGCGCCATATCTTGGGCGTTGAAGTTATGATCGACTGGAATTACGTCCTGCTTAATGATCGGGCCTTCATCGAGGTCGTTGGTGACAAAATGCGCCGTTGCGCCGATGATTTTGACACCGCGCTCATACGCTTGCTGATATGGTTTCGCGCCAATAAACGCAGGCAAGAAGCTGTGGTGAATGTTGATGATCTTATGGTTGTACTTTTCGACAAAAGAGGGAGTAAGAACGCGCATGTATTTCGCGAGCACTAAGTAGTGCGGTTCATACTGCTCAATCACTTCCAGCATTTTCTGCTCATGCTCCTCACGGTTTAACCCTTCGTGAGAGACGCAGTGATAAGGAATGTCAAACTTTTCTGTCAGGCTTTGCAGGTTGTCGTAGTTACCGACCACGGCCGCAATCTCAACATCTAGGCTACCATCGTAATTTTTCATAAGAATATCACCCAAGCAGTGCGCTTCTTTGGTGACCAAAATGACAATGCGTTTGCGCTCAGAGCCAATCAATTTACGTTTCGTACCGGCAGGTAGCGCTTGGTCTAGATCGGCCAACAAGGTTTGATCATTAAAGTAACCTTCCAATTCGGTACGCATGAAGAAGTGGCCGCTGGTATTGTCGACAAATTCGTTGTTGTGAATGATGTTGAGTTGATGCTTATAACAGATGTTAGTGATTTTAGAAATCAGGCCCGCAGCGTCTGTACAGTGCGTCAGTAGTGTTTTCTTTTCCATTAAGTCGATACTTCCGAGAATTATTTTTTTTTAAAAGTAAAATTTTTGCGCCGCTTCGAACGGTGAAGCCACACGCAATATTGAAGCTACAATTAAACTAATATCAGATTGGTTTCAACAATTAATCTGAGTTAATTGATTATCTGCTTCTCTGTATCGTCAATGAAGGTCGCAGGCCAGTGAAATGAGGGCGCACTGTTCGGGCAATACGAATAAGCTCAAGGTTGACTCATTCTACTCTCAAAGAGTTGTTTAAGGTGGTATGTATGGATAAAGAACTCCTCGCCCGCAAACTGTATTCTGAGCGTGTTCATGCGCTGCTCGGTGATCATGAAATTGATGAACAAATTTTAGGAGAAATGTGGGAATGCAAAGCGTCGCCAAGTGAAGCGGCCAGAGCCATGCTTGATCAGCACACTGGATTTTCCGGTCCTGCGTGGTTAGCGCGTTACCTCAACAAACGCTAATCCACTCGTTACCTCTCTACTTGCTTATCTACCAACTTAGGGCGCGAAACACATTCGCGCCCTTTTTAAAAAACTGACATAATCCCCAATAACCCCTCTTATCGTATTGTCGAATGATTGCAAAAACCTTCACTCAAGATGGCGCCTTGGGCAAGGCCATCCCAGGCTTTCAGCCTCGCCAAGCACAGTTAGATATGGCCGAGGCGGTGCATCAAGCGATTCAAGATGGTTCGCAGCTCGTGGTTGAAGCGGGAACGGGAACCGGAAAAACGTTCGCCTACTTGGTGCCCGCGCTGCAAAGCGGCAAGAAAACCGTAATCAGTACTGGTTCAAAGAACTTACAAGAGCAGCTCTACCACCGCGATCTACCACTGATGGTCGAAGCGCTCGGGTTTTACGGACAAGTGGCCTTGCTGAAAGGTCGTGCTAACTATCTCTGTCTAGATCGTCTAAGTCGACAAATGCTCGAGAGTCACCATCAAAGTTCGGATCCGACCTTACTCAGTCAGTTGGTCAAAGTGCGCAGCTGGTCTTCAGAAACAAAAACCGGAGATTTGGGCGATTGTGATGCGATTGCGGAAGACAGCCCTGTGATTCCGACCATTACGTCCACCAACGATAACTGCTTGGGAAAAGAGTGCCCTAGCTACCAAGACTGTTTTGTACTCAAAGCGCGTAAAAAAGCGATGGAAGCGGATGTGGTTGTCGTCAATCATCACCTCTTTTTGGCCGATTTAGCCATTAAAGAGACGGGGTTTGGTGAACTGATCCCAGAATCGGACGTGTTTATATTCGACGAGGCACACCAACTGCCGGATATTGCTAGCCAGTATTTTGGTCAGTCGTTATCCAGTCGCCAAATACAGGAGCTGTGCAAAGATATTGAGATCGCCTATCGCACCGAAGCAAAAGACATGCGTCAACTGCAAAAGGTCGCGGAAAAACTGGGTCAATGTGCGATGGATCTGCGCATTACTCTGGGTGAACCTGGGTTTCGTGGCAATTGGCGTGAAGCGATCAAATCACCGTCGATCGCTCGAGAGTTGAACCGTCTTGAAGAGAGCCTTGATTTTACCGTTGAAGTGTTGAAATTAGCCCTTGGCCGCAGCCAGTTGCTTGATAGCGCTTTTGAGCGAGCGAGTACCATCAAAGCGCGCTTGGAGCGCGTGTGTGATGTCTCTATCACGGGCTACTCCTACTGGTATGACACGACGCCTCGTCATTTCAGTTTGCACATTACGCCCTTGAGTGTGGCGGATAAGTTCCATGAACAAATGACGCTCAAACCCGGTGCGTGGGTATTTACCTCTGCAACGTTAGCGGTTAATCAAGATTTTGCGCACTTCACGTCTCGTTTGGGTATACAGCCCACTCAGCAGATGTCGCTACCTAGCCCATTTGATTACCAACAGCAGGCGAGACTTTGCGTGCCCCGTTATCTTCCCGAGCCAAATTCGGCGGGTTTACCAGACAAACTGGTTGCTTTACTCGCGTCTGTCATTGAACAAAACCAAGGTCGCTGCTTTTTCTTGTGTACCTCCCATTCGATGATGCGAGAGTTGACTGAGCGATTTCGCGCGGTACTCAATGTCCCGGTTCTTATGCAAGGTGAGACAAGTAAACAAAAGACCTTGGCGGAGTTTATGGAGTTGGGTAATGCACTGCTGGTGGCGACAGGGGCCTTTTGGGAAGGGATAGATGTTAGAGGCGACGCGCTGAGCTGTGTTATTATCGACAAACTGCCGTTTACCGCGCCCGATGACCCACTGCTTAAAGCACGTATTGAGGATTGTCAGTTAAAAGGGGGAGACCCGTTTGCACAGGTACAAATTCCTGATGCGGTGATTACGTTAAAGCAGGGCGTAGGGCGATTGATTCGTGATAAAACGGACAGGGGAGCGCTAATCATTTGTGATAATCGATTAGTAACACGTGATTACGGTGGTGTGTTCTTAGCCAGTTTACCTCCAATTCCTCGTACACGGGATATTGAAGCGATAAAGCAGTTCCTCCAGCCCAATAAAGATTAATGAAATTAGATTTAGAGAACATCATGAGCGCAAAAATTCTTGCCCTAGATACCGCTACAGAGAACTGCTCTGTGGCCCTATTAGCCTTCGACAAAGTGTTTGTTCGCAGTGAAGTCGCCCCGCGTGATCACACCAAGAAGATTCTTCCTATGGTCGATGAAGTGCTAAAAGAAGCCGGGCTTACGCTACAAGATTTAGACGCGTTAGCCTTTGGTCAAGGCCCGGGTAGTTTTACTGGCGTACGTATTGGCATTGGTATTGCACAAGGTTTAGCGTTTGGTGCGGATCTGCCCATGATTGGTGTGTCGACACTCGCCGCGATGGCTCAAGGTAGCTACCGTCTCCACCAAGCGGAGCAAGTTGCGTGCGCCATTGATGCTCGCATGAGTGAAGTGTATTGGGGACGTTTTCAGCGTCAAGAAGATGGCAGCTGGGCCAATGTGGATGAGGAGTGCGTGATTGCTCCCGATGAGCTCGTTCAACGCACGCCTTCTGATGCGCAGTGCTGGCACACGGCAGGAACGGGGTGGCAAACCTATCAAGCGCCGCTGGCGGAACTCCCATTAACGCTGAAAGCGGGTGATGTGCTGTTCCCGGATGCGCAGGATATGGTGATCTTGGCCGAGCAAGCTTGGCGAGAGGGACGCAGTGTCAGTGCAGAAGAAGCCAGCCCTGTTTATCTTCGCGATACGGTTGCGTGGAAAAAGCTTCCTGGGCGTGAATTATACTCTGCCCAGTGAGCGCACAGCGAAATGAGTGAATAGTATGGTGTCTATAAACGGTTTACCCCCCTCGGTCCCCGGACCGAATCGTGCGAATAAAGCCAATAAAAAACAGGGGGTAAACAAGCAAAGTAAGGGTAACGAGGTTTCGCAGCCGACCAAGGTGGCAAACGCCGTTGCGAATTCTATTCGCCCCATCACAGAATCTGACGTCGAACGGGCGAAGGTTCAATATGATCTTCCAGAAGGCAAGAGCCGTAAAGCGATGGAAGAGTATATGAATGTGATGCATCAGGCGAAGCGCGATGAACTCTCGCAGATGCTTGGTGTCGATCTCTATATCTAGCACACTTTCCTTTTACCGATAAAGAGTCTCCGATGAAATCAGCACTACTCCTTTTTGCGACTACGTTTCTCATGACGGCATGCAGCACACTACCCACACAGCTAGTGAATGACGACCCTGCGCTCGTGACAGATTACGCGCAGTGGGACGCCTCACAATCTCACCCTGTGCGCCTTGGCGGCGTGATTGCCGACGTGAAGAATCTGGATTCACAAACGCGGATAGAAATAGTCAATCTGCCTATCTCAAGTAGTGGCAAGCCTGACATCACGCAAGAGCCCAACGGTCGCTACGTCGCCTATGTGCCCGGTTTTGTGGACCCTGTTAGCTTAGCTGAAGGACGCTTGATCACGACGCTGGGGCAATCTGCGGGTGTCGAAGAGGGTAAAGTCGGTGATTACTTACATCAGTTTCCAGTGATGAAACAAGCGACCCTTCACTTGTGGCGTATTGAAGAGCGTGTGATTGTGGATGACTTTGGCAGCTATATGTTCCCTTGCCGAGGCTACTACTGTCGTGATGTGGGGTACCGACCAAGAGAAGGGCGCGTGATTCAGGAAGTCAAATGACGTTTGAACATTGCCACTACCAGATTGACGGCGGCAAGGTCGCCACCCTTGAGCTAGGAGATAAACAAACGGCCGGTGTCTCGGTCGTTTTTTTGCACGGTTGGTTAGACAACGCCGCCAGTTTCACTACTGTAATGACAGCACTAGCGCATCAGTTACCTCACGCCCACTTGTGCGCCGTAGACTTGCCTGGACATGGGCTCTCATTTCATAAAGCCTCTCCTCATTTCTATTCGTTTCATGACTATATCGACGATGTTTACCAAGTTTTGGCTAAGTTATCGCCAAACAGAACCGTATTGGTTGGACATTCGCTTGGTGCTTTGATCGCAAGTTGCTATAGTGCCGCGTTTCCAGAACAGGTGGCTGGATTAGTCCAGATTGAAGGCGATGGGCCGCTTGCGGAGACGCCGGAGTGTGCGGTCACAAGATTGCGCCAAGGGGTGATGAGCCGCCAACGTATTCGTCGTAAGCCTGTGCGTTTGATGAGCTCAGCGGACGATGCGGTAGCCCGGCGTGCCTCGGTCAACTCGCTGACGGAGGCACAAATTACGCCGCTTGTGCTGCGCGGAATTAAGCAAACCGAACAGGGCTGGGCTTGGCGCCATGACACCGCTTTGCAAAGTGACTCCCTCTACCGGATGTCTCATCAGCATGCTCAAGCGATCCGCGATGCGATAGTCTGCCCTCAGATCATTGTGCTGGGAGAGCAAGGCTTTTCTCATTTGAAGCCCATGACGTCAGAGGCAAATCCGGTGCGCGAGTTTGTCACCCTCTCGGGCGGACATCACTGCCATTTAGAGCATCCTTCTAGAGTATCTGACCTAATTTTTGGCTTAGTTAACAAAATTTAAACAAGTGTTTGAGTCTTCCGTGCGCGGGCGCTGCGCCTGTGCTGTAATAGGCCAATAACAACATAACGATATCGGCGCGCGCACGCTGTTTTTTCGAGGAGTATTAACGTGGATAAACCTTGGTTGTCACGCTATCCAAGCGATGTACCTGAGCACATTAACCCGGACCAGTATCCATCTCTGGTTGAGATGTTTGAGCAGTCCGTACAAAAATACGCGGATCAACCTGCTTTTGTGAATATGGGGTCGGTGATGACCTTCCGTAAATTGGAGGAACGCAGCCGAGCGTTTGCCGCCTATTTACAAAACGATCTTAAGTTGCAAAAGGGTGATCGCGTCGCGTTGATGATGCCAAACTTGCTGCAATATCCGGTCGCCCTGTTTGGTGTATTGCGAGCTGGGCTGATCGCCGTCAACGTTAACCCGCTTTACACGCCACGTGAGTTGGAGCATCAGCTCAATGACTCTGGTGCCAAAGCGATTGTGATTGTCTCCAACTTTGCCAGTACGCTTGAGCAAGTGGTGGAGAACACGCCTGTTAAGCACGTGGTGTTGACGAGCCTTGGGCAAATGCTGCCTCGAGCGAAAGGTACCTTGGTCGATTTTGTCGTTAAGTACGTCAAAGGCATGGTGCCAAAATATGACTTGCCTGGGGCGATCTCGATGCGCAAAGCCCTCCACAAAGGCCGTCGTCTACAGTACGTGAAGCCGTTTATGTCGGGGGATGACATTGCATTCTTGCAATACACGGGCGGGACGACAGGGGTGGCGAAAGGCGCAATCCTAACCCACCGCAATATGATTGCTAACGTTTTGCAGGCGAAAGGTGCTTACGGCCCTGTCTTGACAGAAGGGCGTGAATTAGTGGTAACAGCGCTGCCGCTGTATCACGTATTCGCTCTGACGGTGAACTGTTTGCTGTTTGTTGAACTGGGGTGCCAGAACCTGTTGATCACCAACCCAAGAGACATTCCAGGCTTTGTCAAAGAGTTGCAAAAGCACCCTTTCACCGCGATCACTGGGGTGAACACCTTGTTCAATGCCTTGGTGAGCAATGAAGATTTCCACGAACTTGATTTCAGCAAGCTTAAGCTCGCCGTTGGTGGTGGCATGGCGGTGCAGCGCGCGGTTGCCGACCAATGGAAGAAGACAACTGGCATTCACTTACTTGAAGGCTATGGTCTGACCGAATGCTCGCCGCTAGTAACGGGGAACCCTTACGATTTGAAAGACTACACAGGTGCGATTGGATTGCCTGTTCCTTCAACGGAAGTGCGTATTGTGGATGATGCCGGACAGGTATTACCAACCACCGAGGTTGGAGAACTACAAGTACGTGGCCCTCAAGTGATGCAAGGTTACTGGCAGCGTCCGGAAGCGACTAAAGAGGTGATCAACAGCGAAGGTTGGTTATCAACGGGTGACATCGTCAAATTCGATGAGCACGGCATGATTTATATTGTCGATCGTAAAAAAGACATGATTCTGGTCTCCGGTTTCAACGTCTACCCGAATGAGATAGAAGATGTGGTTGCTCTGCATGGCAAGGTGCTGGAAGTGGCGGCAATCGGACAATCTCACGATGTCTCTGGTGAAGTGGTCAAAGTGTACGTTGTCAAGCGAGATCCAAGCCTCACCAAAGAGGAAGTGATTGCTCACTGTCGTAAGCATCTGACCGGCTATAAAGTGCCAAAATTGGTTGAGTTTAGAGAAGACTTACCTAAAACCAACGTTGGTAAGATTTTACGTCGCGTTCTGCGAGAGGAAAACGAAGCGAATCTGGCCAAGCACGATAGCTAAACTCGCTAAGCAGATCGTAAGCTTTGATGTTAGAATGCCGACATAACCATGGTCGGCATTTTTTATGTGCCGCAACTAGAACGCCACTCTATAGGCGTAGCGAGACCTTTGTGAATTACCAAATCATTACCGATACCCAACAACTAAACTCTATCTGCCAGCAAGCACGCCAGGTGGATGTAGTGATGCTCGATACCGAGTTTGTCAGAACGCGCACCTTCTACCCGCAGCTAGGGCTGATACAACTGTTCGATGGCGAGCAGCTCTCATTAATCGATCCAACCGTGATTGATGACATGAGTGAGTTTGTGGCTCTGCTCAAAGACAGCTCGGTGCTGAAAGTGCTCCACGCCTGTGGTGAAGATTTAGAAGTGTTTAACAATAGCTTCGATTGCTTGCCGTTTCCCATGGTAGACACGCAAGTGATGGCGGCGTTTCTCGGCCATGGCCTGTCAACCGGCTTTGCTGCCCTGGTTGATCACTACTTAGGTGTAGAGCTCGATAAAAGTGAATCACGCACCGATTGGTTAGCTCGTCCACTCTCAGATAAGCAACTCGACTACGCGGCGGCAGACGTGTTCTACCTCTTGCCACTGTATGAAAAACTGCTTGATGCAGTGACTCAAGCAGGCTGGTGGGACGCAGCGCAGCAGGAGAGCGAAATGCTGGCCGCAAAGCGAATCAAAAGTATCGATCCAGCTAACGCTTATTTAGACATCAAGGGCGCATGGCAACTGAAACCTAAAGAGCTGGCCATATTGAAGCCTCTGGCCACTTGGCGTTATAAAGAAGCGCTGCGTCGTGACTTAGCGTTAAACTTTGTGTTTAAAGAAAATGATTTGCTCAACGTCGCGAGACTGGGTTTGCAAAACAAGCAGCGTATGGAGCAAGAAGGCATGGACCCAAGATCCGTGCAACGTCATGCTACGCGACTCATTTCGTTGGTGAAAGAAGCCAAAATGACGCCAGTCGACGAGTACCCAGAGAAAATTGAACGTTTGATGGATTTACCAGGCTACAAGCAGGTGTTTAAACGTCTAAAGGATGAAGTTAAACACGCTGGACAAAGCTCAGGTCTGGCGACTGAATTCATTGCCTCGAAAAAACAGCTCAATCAGATCATCACTTGGGTGTGGAAAAAAGACCGAGATCCTGCGGCCTTACCGGACGTGATGCAAGGATGGCGTAAGTCCTTAGTGGGCGAAAAGTTGAATCAACTGATGTAATCATCGCGGTTAATAAAAAGGGCTTCCAAGTGGAAGCCCTTACTGTTTCTGTGCTATCGATAAAAGCGAACCGTTAGCCTGCTAAGACGTCGGTGGCCACCTTGTAGCTTGGGTCTTCTTTGACATTGATTTCCACTAAGCTACCGGCTTTATGTAGCAGCTTACGGCAGTCTGGACTGAGATGGCGCAGGTGCAATGTCTTACCGACGGTCGCGTAGCGATCCGCCAAGGTTTCAATGGCCTCAATCGCTGAGTGGTCAGTGACGCGAGAGTCGGCAAAATCGACGATCACATCACTTGGATCATCTTGTGCGTTAAACAACTCGAGGAAGTTGGCGGTAGAGCCAAAAAACACCGGACCATGAATCTTGTACTCTTTTGACCCCTCGTCATTGATGCGCGTATCAGCATAAATGTGTTTGGCGTGCTGCCATGCAAACATTAAGGCAGAAGCGATCACACCGACCGCAACGGCGACGGCCAGGTCAGTTAATACCGTGACCACAGTGACGAGAACAATCACGAAGAAATCTTGTTTTGGTACGCGGCGTGCTAGTTTGAAGGTTGCCCATTCAAAGGTACCGATCACAACCATAAACATGACGCCAACCAGAGCCGCCAGCGGAATCATCTCAATCAGAGCCGACGCAAATAAAATAAACATCAGCAAGGCAACCGCAGCAACAATACCGGAAAGGCGGCCACGACCACCCGAATTGACGTTAATCATCGATTGACCAATCATGGCACAACCACCCATCGCGCCAAAGACGGAGCAAGTCATGTTCGCCATACCTTGGCCGATACATTCGCGGTTAGATTGACCGCGAGTATTGGTCATTTCATCGAGAACCGTCAGGGTTAATAGTGATTCGATCAGGCCAATCGCCGCTAAAATGATGGCGTAGGGTAGGATGATTTGCAGCGTCTCAAGGGTAAACGGCACCATAGGGATGGAGAAGGTGGGCAGTGAGCCCGCCAGTGTCGCAGCATCATCACCAGACATGGTACGAAGAAAGTCAACCACGGTACGTGTTTCGAGGTCTAAACCCACCACCAAAGCGGTGACGGTCACGATGGCCACGAGCGAAGAGGGCACTGCTGTAGTGATTTTAGGCAAGAAATGGATGATGGCCATGGTCAGCGCAACTAAGCCCAACATCAGCATCATTTGACCTTGTGGTAGCCAAGTCAGCATACCGTTGATATCCGGGGCTTTAAATTGGCCTAACTGAGCGAGGAAGATAACGATCGCCAATCCATTCACAAAGCCGATCATCACAGGGTGAGGTACGATGCGAATAAATTTACCTAGCTTAAAGATACCCGCGGCGACTTGTAAGATGCCGGCAAGCATGATGGCAGCGAATAAATACTGTACGCCATGACTGGCAACCAGTGAAACCATAACCACGGCCATGGCACCCGTCGCGCCTGAAATCATACCTGGACGACCGCCAAAAATGGACGTAATTAAACCAACAATAAAGGCGGCGTACAGGCCAACCATAGGGTCAACGCCGGCGACAAACGCGAAAGCGACGGCTTCTGGGACTAAAGCCAGGGCGACCGTTAGGCCAGAGAGCACATCGTTTTTCACCGAGTGCTTAGAAAATTGAGGAAATTCAAACATACTTATTTTGTTCTGCTCATGAGTTAGGCCTAGTCTGAATGACGTCATAGTGCGCAAAATGCGATGATACTTTTGATATGGGTATCGAAAGGGTTGCTAAAACGTTAATTCAGTTCGTGACCGCGAATGCTACCTAAAAGTGTGATTAAGTTCAATAATGACTAGAGTGTAGCATGTGGTGTGTGACACAGTGAGGGTGTATCACAGAGAAAAAACAGCCCCAAAAAGGGGCTGTCTTACTGAGGGATTAAGGTTGTATTAGTAACCTTGTGGCTTTGCCATCGCTGCGCTTGCCTGGTTGCGCGCGACTTGACTGCCGGCTCCTTTAGGCTGATAGCGCTCTTGACGAAGAGGCGCGGCGACCACTGAAATCTCTTTCATTTCATCGCTGCCAGGGGCTTTAGCCATCGGCGCAGAAGCAAATCCTTTCAGAGGAGAAGCCTTCGCTGGCTTAACTACTTTCGGTTCCGGTTTGACTTCTGCCTGTTCAACTACGGGTTCAACAGCTGGGGTCACTAGCTCAGAGACGTCCGCTGGCGCTGATTCCGTCGCGACGGTCTCTTCAACCACCTTGTCTGCAACGGCTTCAACTGGCGCTGGAGCCTCTACCGTTTCGGCTTTGACCGCTTTAGGTGCTTCAGGAGTGACGTTCACCACTTCGGCTTCCACTGGTGAAGGCACGGTCTCAGCTTGAGCCTGGACAGGTTGCTCGCGACGAATGATCACTTTACCCATTGCCATTTCTGGGCAGGCAAATCCACCAAGGGTCACTGTTACCTCTGTGGTCTCTTTTTCCACTTTAGGCTTCGCAGTTGGTTTAGTAATGCCGTAGCTTGGCATCACTTTACCCATCGCCATTTCTGGTGACGCGACACCGCCTTTGCGCAAACGGAACGGGTTAGGGCGACGATCACGTCCACGACGACGACGCTGACCACTTGCACGTAAGTGACGCGGTGAGCGGCGGTTGCGGCGCTGCTTAGGCTGTTCAGCTTGTTCATTCGCTGTGTCGTTCGTCTGTTCAACGGACTCAACAACCGCCTCAGCTTTTGCTTCTTGAGCATTGGCATCGGCTTGGGCCTGAGCTTGTTGATCTTTCACGCGAACCTGTTTGGTGAGTTTGCGGCGCTGGCGACGCTCTTTCACTTTTTCAGTTTTCTCTTCACGCGCTTTGGTAGGCTCAGTTTGCTGGGCATCAGCGGCAAGCTTCAATCCTTCTTCCGCAACTTTCGCATTGCCTTTTGTGGCATCATCGCGCTTGGTATTGCGGCGATCTTGCTTTGGCTTGCGGTTCTGGCTCTTACGCTCAGTGGTCGCGTTGCTTTCTGTTGCTTCGACTTCATCGCGATTGTTATTGCGACGCTTGTCATCACGGTTGCTATTGCGACGGCGGTCATCACGGTTGCTATTGCGACGGCGGTCATCACGGTTATCGCGTTTGTCATCACGATTGTTGTTACGACGGCGATTGTCATTACGACCACGACGGTTGCGATTGTTGTTACTCGCGTTGTCTTTCTTCTCGCTTTCGACTGGTTTTTCTTCTTTCTTCTCTGCTTCGCTATTAGAACCAAACAAGAAGCCAGCCAGTGCTTTAAACAGGCGAGCAACGACGCCAGGTTGAGCCGGAGTCTCTTCAACCGGTTTCTCTACCGCTTTTGGCGCAGCAGGTGGTGGCGTTGGTGCAGATGGTGTTGCCGAGGCAAATCCTTTAAGAGCAGGCTCTTCGATTTTCTTCGGTTTCACTTCTGTTTCTGCAACATCACGGCTTTCTGCTTCCTTCATCGCTTCCAATTTTTGTGGTAGCAAATAAGAGAGCAGATCAAACTCTTCACCTTCACGTACACGAATCACATCGAAGTGAGGGGTTTCCATGTCAGAGTTCGGTACCACGGTAATTTTAACTTCTTGAATGCGTTCGATGTGGTTAACCGAGCGACGTTTTTCATTCAACAAGTAAGAAGCGATAGGTACAGGAACTACAGCCAACACTTGGGCAGTGTTGTCTTTTAGTGCTTCTTCTTCAATCAAGCGCAATACTGACAGGGCGAGTGATTCGTTATCACGCACCACGCCTGTACCGCTACAGCGAGGACAAATATGGTGGCTTGCTTCTGCAAGCGACGGGCTTAGGCGTTGACGAGACATTTCTAGCAAGCCAAAGCGAGAGATACGACCAATTTGCACGCGCGCTCTGTCCATACGAACCGCGTCACGAAGGCGGTTTTCAACTTCACGCTGGTGACGCACCGGTGTCATGTCGATGAAGTCGATAACGACCAGGCCACCCAAATCACGTAAACGCAATTGGCGTGCGATCTCATCCGCCGCTTCTAGGTTAGTATTGAGCGCTGTCTCTTCAATGTCGCCGCCTTTGGTGGCGCGTGCCGAGTTGATATCGATAGACGTCAACGCTTCCGTTGGGTCAATAACGATAGAACCGCCTGAAGGCAGGCGCACTTCGCGTTGGAAGGCAGATTCTATCTGGCTTTCAATTTGGTAGTGGCTAAACAGTGGCACTTCACCATCGTACTTTTTCACACGATTGACAAAGTCAGGACGCACCAAACGGATGTGCTCAAGTGCACGTTCGTAAATGGTGTTGCTGTCGATCAGGATTTCACCAATATCGCGGCGCAAATAGTCACGAATCGCTCGGACAATCACGTTACTTTCTTGGTGAATCAAGAACGGTGCTGGATTCGCATCAGAGGCTTGTTTGATCGCACCCCAATGGTTAAGCAGAACGTTCAAGTCCCACTTCAGCTCTTCAGCACTTTTGCCCACACCGGCGGTGCGAACAATCAGTCCCATGCCTTGCGGGAGCTCAAGCGTGCTCAATGCCGCTTTGAGTTCAGTACGCTCGTCGCCTTCAATGCGTCGAGAAATACCACCCGCGCGTGGGTTGTTTGGCATTAATACAAGGTAACTACCCGCAAGAGAGATAAAGGTGGTTAAGGCTGCGCCTTTACTACCACGCTCTTCTTTCTCTACCTGCACGATCACTTCTTGGCCTTCCTTTAGCACTTCTTTAATGCTTGGACGACCTTGATAGGTGTAACCGTTAGGGAAGTATTCGCGGGCAATTTCTTTGAGAGGGAGGAAACCGTGTCTTTCTGCACCGTAGTCAACGAAGGCGGCCTCTAGACTAGGTTCGATGCGGGTGATACGTCCTTTGTAGATATTTGCTTTCTTTGATTCATGTCCTGGACTTTCGATATCTAGATCATACAGTCGCTGGCCATCAACCAGTGCAACACGCAACTCTTCTTTTTGAGTTGCGTTAATTAACATTCTTTTCATTGATAAATCTCGTTGTCATTCTTTTGTATATTGTTGCCTTTTTTCTCTATCACGGTGCCTGATCCCATGGCTTATGTCGTTGCAGCCTCCCGGCTGGAGGGATGCTCTCAGGGCACTTCAGTCTTACACGCGCTGGCGTGTAAGCCGCTATCATTAGCGGTCGATACTCAAACATGATGGAGCAGTAAGCAGGGCAACAATTTTACTAATGTCGAAAATGTCTTACGCCGTATGCTGCATTTTGCTAAATTAGCGGGCTACTTACCGTCTTGCGCTAAGATGATTGGGTTTGTGTAAAATGCAACCAAATCATTTATTGCAGGTGTGAACTATAGCAGTACCCAGTAAACACAGCAATCTGCTTTATAATAAAACGCTAAAAAATCAAATTTTGTTTTTTATAAAACCTTGTATTTAAAGTTATTAGTTTGGTTTTAATACAGATTTGCAAATGCCACGGTTAAAAAGTATCCGTAGCAGAACTGAGACTCATTGTTTGAGATAAAACCGCGTTTAAATTACAGAGGAAATGTGATTTCAAGCACGGTTATGAGAGTGTTAGAATAGCCCGATGAGCGAAATTAGAACGAAAGTCCAATTCGTCGATATAGATGACGACATGGCTGGTCAGCGTATTGATAACTTTTTGCGCAACCAACTCAAAAGCCTGCCGAAAAGTGTGGTTTACCGCATTTTGCGCAAAGGCGAAGTACGAGTGAACAAAAAACGCGTCAAAGCTGAGTACAAACTGCAAGCGGGTGACTTGGTTCGAATTCCGCCGGTGACGGTCGAAGAAAAAACCGAAGACATTGCCCCAAGCACAAAGCTGAGTAAGGTGGCGGAGCTAGAGCAGATGATCATTTTCGAAGATGATCACTTACTCATTCTCAATAAACCCTCGGGTACCGCAGTCCATGGTGGCAGTGGCTTGAAGTTCGGTGCGATTGAAGCGTTGAGAGCATTGAGGCCCCAAGCTCGATTTTTGGAATTGGTGCACCGTATCGACCGTGACACATCTGGGATTTTACTTGTGGCTAAAAAACGGTCAGCACTGCGTCACCTGCAAGCGCAATTTAGAGAGAAAACCGTCAAAAAGCGTTACTTTGCTCTCGTGATGGGGAAATGGAAGCGCAGTTGCAAAGTGGTCAATGCGCCACTGTTGAAAAACGAAGTAAACAGCATTGTGCGCGTCAACCCCAATGGCAAAGCGTCTGAGACGCGCTTTAAAATAATCGAAGAGTTTGAACAGGCTACCTTAATTCAGGCCAGTCCAATTACAGGGCGCACTCACCAGATCCGTGTGCACACCCAATATGCAGGTCATCCTATCGCATGGGATGACCGATATGGAGATCGCCGGTTTGATGCCTATACCGGGCAAGTCGGTTTGGATCGCCTGTTTTTACATGCGGCGACGATCCAATTTGTCCATCCGCAGACGCAAGATTGGATGGAGATCAGCGCGCCGATGGAGCCAAAGCTTGAAAAGGCGTTAGCCGGGCTAAGGTCCTAACCCCAGTGGTTCCTGCGTGTGATGAGTAACAAGAGTGCGTGTCAGTCTAAAGGACGGATACGCCCTCTTGCTCAAGCATATCAACCAAATCAATCAAGGGTAATCCGACCAAGGTGTTGGGGTCCTTGCCTTCTAAGCGCTCAAACAGCGCAATACCTAACCCTTCACTTTTAAAGCTCCCTGCGCAATAAAAGGGTTGCTCTTTATCGACATAGTGCTCAATTTGCTGCTCGGTCAGCGTGCGAAAATGGACGGTAAACGTATCGACGCGGGTGTGCAGCGCTTGGGTGGCACTGTTGAATAAGGCAACGCCGGTGTAAAAACAGATCGCACGGCCGCTTTGCCGACGCAATTGTTCAATGGCGCGCTCACGTGTATGGGGCTTACCAACAATTTCGCCGTCAATCACACACACTTGATCGCTACCGATGACAAGGCTCGGCTGCGATAGTGAACAACCTTGCGCTTTACCCACTGCGAGACGTTCCACTAACGCTTGAGGTGATTCGTTTCTTAGTGGCGTTTCGTCACAGTCTGGTGCGATGGCGCTAAACGTGAGACCGAGTTTTTCCAACAATAGTTTACGGTAAGGAGAGGTGGACGCTAAGACGAGTGGGTAAGAGTACATTTTAAATCATCAGTGTTTTGTTTGATTTAGGTGAGCTTAAAGGATCTTTTTGCTAAGATCATTGCCCTGGTGGAGCAAAGGAAAAAAAGTCCAACTTTTTCTCCTTTTTCTTTGACTCAAAATGAATTGGAAGATAGAATTCGCGCCCTATGCAAAAGGTAAAAATACCGCGAACGGTTGATCCCGCAAGAGCGGCTCAAAAGCGTCTTGATTATGATGGTATCATTCAAGAAAGTCTTTTTAAGCGCTTAAGCGAATCGGTCGAAGGCGTTAAACGCGACGCTCAAGTGTCATTGTCATTTGAGTTGGATGAACAGCGACTTGTTGTTATCTCTGGTAAAGCTAACATCAAAGTCGATTTAGAGTGTCAACGCTGTAATGAGGTTTTCGCACATGAGTGCGAAGTCGAATTCACTTACACGCCATACTATAGCGAGAAGAGTGAAGAAGACGCACCGGAAGAGTACGATTTGGTAGATCTGAACGAGTACGGTGAAGTCGACCTAATACAGTTAGTTGAAGACGAGTTCATTCTCAACTTGCCTCAAGTAGCAATGCATGATGAAGCGGATTGTAGCGTTGATTCAGATAACATGGTGTTTGGTGACCTTCCAGAAGAGGTAGTGGAAGAGAAGCCGAATCCATTCGATGTTTTGAAAAGCTTAAAGCGTTAACTTTTTAGTAAGCAAGACACTTTAAGAACTAACATAGGAGTAGGGTCAATGGCCGTACAAAAAAACCGTAAAACACGTTCTAAGCGTGGTATGCGTCGTTCACACGATGCCCTAACTACAGCTGCACTTTCTGTTGACGCAACTTCAGGTGAAACTCACCTACGTCACAACGTGACTGCTGAAGGTTACTACCGCGGCAAGAAGGTTATCAACAAGTAAGGTTGACCTTTGCAAAATATAACCGTTGCACTTGATGCAATGGGCGGGGATTTCGGTCCTCGCGTTACAGTGCCTGCCGCCGTGCAGGCACTGTCGCATTTCCCAGAGCTAAAAGTGATCATCTTGGGTGATCAGCACATGATCACAACCCAACTCTCCCAACTTGGTGTTCAGTCCAACGCACGGTTACGCGTTGTGCACAGTGACCGAGTCATTTCTAACTCAGAAAAACCTTCTCTAGCGCTGCGCAATAGTGCGAATACGTCCATGGCGATGGCAATCGATGCGGTATCCAACGCTGAAGCGGATGCGTGTGTCAGCGGTGGCAACACCGGCGCGTTAATGGCATTGTCACGCTTCAAGCTTAAGCTTTTACCGGGTATTGAACGTCCTGCGTTAATTTCTGCGTTGCCAACGGCATCCGGCGGTAAAACCTGGATGTTGGATTTAGGTGCCAATGTCTCGAGTGACGCCGATTCGCTGTTTCAATTTGCGGTGATGGGCAGTGCGTTAGTCGAACAATACTTGGGTAAACCGCCACGAGTCGCTATTCTCAATATCGGCGCTGAAGAGATCAAAGGTAATGATCTTGTTAAACGCTGCGCTGAAATGCTTTCTCAGACTCAGTCGGTCAATTTTGTCGGCTATATTGAAGGCAACCAATTGTTACGCGATGCCGCGGATGTTGTCGTTTGTGATGGTTTTGTGGGCAATATCTGCCTCAAAACCTGTGAAGGGACAGCGCAACTCTTTATCGATAAGTTGAAATCACACATGATGGCCTCATCTATAAAGGGTTGGATTGCAAGAAAATTATTTTCTGGCTTATTTAATGAGCTAAAAACCCTGAACCCCGACCAGTATAACGGCGCAAGTTTGCTAGGATTGCGCGGCATTGTCATAAAAAGCCATGGAAGTGCTGATGTAGACGCGGTCATCAATGCCATTGGTGAAGCACTACACGAGGTCAAACGACAAGTACCAAGCCGTATTAGTGATCGTTTGGAAACGGTTCTGTTCGATCAGCAACCCCAAGAGAGGCATTACTAGTCTTCATGTATAGCAAAATTTTAGGTACTGGCAGCTACCTGCCATCTCAGGTGCGTTCAAACGCAGACTTAGAGAAAATGGTAGATACAAGTGATGAGTGGATTGTTGCTCGCACGGGTATTAAAGAGCGTCGTATTGCTGCGGAAAATGAAACCGTTGCAGATATGGGTTACCAAGCGGCGAAAAATGCTATCGAGATGGCAGGCATTGACAAGAACGACATCGACATGATTCTTGTTGCGACCACCAGTGGTTCACATGCATTTCCATCAGCGGCCTGTCAGGTGCAAGCTTTGCTTGGCATTAAACACTGCCCAGCGTTTGACATGGCTGCGGCGTGTTCCGGCTTTGTTTACGCACTGTCGGTGGCCGATCAGTACATCAAAACCGGTCATTGCAAACACATCTTGGTGATCGGCGCTGATGCGTTATCCAAAACCTGTGACCCGAGTGATCGCTCGACCGTGATCTTGTTTGGTGATGCCGCTGGTGCGGTTATCGTAGGCGCGAGTGATGAGCCGGGTATTTTGTCGACCACCATTAATGCCGACGGTCGCTTTGGCGATCTACTGAGCTTGAAATACCCTAATCGCCGTGAAGAAATCAGCAGTGACTTTGAGCACAGTGATGACATCAATAGCTGGTTGCACATGGCGGGTAATGAAGTCTTCAAAGTGGCGGTGACTCAGTTGTCTCGCCTCGTGACGGAAACTCTCAAGCAAAACGGCATGGATAAAACCGAGCTGGATTGGTTGGTGCCACATCAGGCGAACCTTCGCATTATTTCTGCGACCGCGAAGAAGTTGGCGATGTCGATGGATCAAGTCGTGGTCACACTGGATAGGCACGGTAACACCTCTGCGGCGACAGTACCGACTGCACTTGATGAAGCCGTACGTGATGGGCGTATTCAGCGTGGGCAAACCTTGCTGCTTGAAGCCTTTGGCGGTGGCTTCACATGGGGTTCAGCCCTAGTGAAGTTTTAATCACGCAAGAATTCAAATTGAAGATGCCGCAGTGGCATCTTTTCTTTCTGACAGCAGAAAGAGCAACCGAATCAAGTCTTAAAAGAAATTGAGTTAAGGAAAAGAGTATGAGCAAGTTTGCTATCGTATTTCCAGGTCAAGGATCGCAAGCCGTTGGCATGTTGGCTGAACTTGGCGAGCAATACCCAGTAGTGAAAGCGACGTTTGCTGAGGCTTCAGAAGCACTCGGTTACGATCTTTGGGCGTTGGTGCAAGATGGGCCAGTGGAAGATCTTAACCAGACATTTCGCACCCAGCCTGCGCTGCTAGCCTCGTCGGTTGCGGTATGGCGTGTGTGGCAAGAGCTAGGACAAGAGCTGCCAGCCAACCTAGCGGGTCACAGCTTAGGTGAGTACTCTGCACTTGTGTGTGCAGGTGTGATTGATTTCCAGCAGGCGATCAAGCTGGTTGAATTGCGCGGCCGCTTAATGCAAGAAGCGGTACCAGCGGGCACGGGCGCTATGTATGCAATTATCGGTCTTGACGATGCCGCGATTGCTCAAGCGTGTGAAGACGCAGCGCAAGGCGAGGTTGTCTCTCCTGTTAACTTTAACTCGCCAGGTCAAGTTGTTATCGCCGGCAGTAAAGCGGCGGTGGAACGTGCGGGCGCCTTATGTAAAGAAGCGGGCGCAAAGCGTGCGTTGCCTTTACCTGTCTCTGTGCCTTCTCACTGCGCTCTGATGAAGCCTGCGGCGGATAAACTGGCGGTTGCACTAGAAGAGATCGAGTTCAAGACGCCGTCTTTACCCGTCATCAACAACGTGGATGTCGTGGCAGAGACCGATCCTGCGAAAATCAAAGAAGCACTGGTGCGTCAGCTTTACAGCCCGGTGCGTTGGACGGAAAGTGTTCAGCTCATGAGCGAGCAAGGCGTCGAATCACTGTTAGAATTTGGCCCAGGTAAAGTATTGACTGGCTTGACGAAACGTATTGTAAAAACGCTTAGCGGCGCAGCCGTTAACGATGTCGCTTCACTCGAAGCAGCTAAGTCATAAGCGACTCAAAGGAAACAACAAACATGATGAATCTTGAAGGTAAAATCGCACTGGTTACCGGTGCTAGCCGTGGTATCGGCCGTGCTATCGCTGAACTATTGGTTGAGCGTGGTGCGACAGTGATCGGTACTGCAACCTCTGAAGGCGGTGCGGCAGCGATCAGCGAATACCTAGGGGACAAAGGTAAAGGACTCGCGTTAAACGTCACAGACGTGAACTCCATCGAGTCAACCCTGAAAACCATTAATGACGAGTTTGGTGCGATTGACATCCTAGTGAATAACGCAGGTATCACACGTGACAACTTGCTGATGCGTATGAAAGACGATGAGTGGAACGACATCATCGATACCAACCTCACGCCGATTTTCCGTATGTCAAAAGCGGTATTGCGCGGCATGATGAAAAAGCGTCATGGCCGTATCATCAACGTAGGTTCTGTGGTTGGCACTATGGGTAACGCAGGTCAGGCTAACTACGCGGCAGCGAAAGCTGGCGTGATTGGTTTTACTAAATCAATGGCACGTGAAGTTGCGTCTCGCGGCATCACAGTGAATACTGTGGCGCCTGGCTTTATTGAGACAGACATGACCAAAGCATTGAACGACGATCAGCGTGCGGCAACACTATCGAACGTCCCAGCGGGTCGTCTTGGTGACCCACGTGAGATTGCGTCGGCAGTGGTATTTCTGGCTTCCCCAGAAGCGGCATACATCACCGGCGAAACTTTGCACGTAAATGGCGGGATGTACATGGTTTAAATTGGGCTTTAGCAAGTGAAAGTGAACTTTTACATCAAATATCACTCGAAACTTTGCTGAATCTTCAATTTGTACCCAATGTCGCCAAATTGGCTATTTAATGTCATAAAAATAGCCTATAGTCAGTGTTTATTGGCAGCGAAGTGCACAAGATTTGTGCATGATTTAAGTCAAAAATGTATTGAATTTCGGTTAAAATCGCTAAAATTGTGGTTTGACCAGCAAGGTCCCACTTGCAACTTTCAATAGTTCGAATAAACTACGGAATCATCGCATTGAGCGAAATCTGTAAAGGAAAAGAAAAAATGAGCAACATCGAAGAACGCGTAAAGAAAATCATTGTTGAACAGCTAGGTGTAGACGAAGCAGAAGTGAAAAACGAAGCTTCTTTCGTTGATGACCTAGGTGCCGATTCTCTAGACACTGTTGAACTAGTAATGGCTCTAGAAGAAGAATTCGACACTGAGATTCCAGACGAAGAAGCTGAGAAGATCACTACTGTTCAAGCTGCAATCGACTACGTAAACAGCGCTCAGTAAACCCCTCTCTCAGGCGGCCAACTGGCCGCCTGTGTTTTATCAACTCTTCTATACCTCCCATAGAATCATTTCAAACCCGGAGAATAAAATCGTGTCCAAGCGTCGTGTTGTTGTCACTGGCATGGGTATGTTGTCACCGGTAGGCAACACTGTAGAATCCTCTTGGAAAGCCCTGCTAGCTGGTCAAAGTGGTATCGTCAATATCGAGCACTTTGATACTGAAAATTTCTCAACTCGTTTTGCAGGCCTAGTCAAAGATTTTGATTGCACAGAATACATGTCAAAGAAAGATGCACGTAAGATGGACTTGTTCATCCAGTACGGTATCGCAGCGGGTATTCAGGCTCTTGATGACTCTGGCTTAGAAATTAACGAAGAAAACGCTGCACGAGTGGGCGTCGCTATCGGTTCAGGCATTGGTGGCCTTGACTTGATTGAAGCGGGTCACTCAGCATTGGTCGAGAAAGGTCCACGTAAAGTGAGTCCGTTCTTCGTCCCATCGACCATTGTTAACATGGTGGCGGGTAACTTATCAATTATGCGTGGTCTACGTGGTCCAAATATTGCGATCTCGACGGCGTGTACAACTGGTCTGCACAACATCGGCCATGCAGCGCGTATGATCGCGTATGGCGATTGCGAAGCGATGGTGGCGGGTGGCTCAGAAAAAGCGTCCACCCCACTTGGTATGGCAGGTTTTGGTGCAGCGAAAGCACTGTCTACTCGTAATGATGCGCCTCAAAAAGCCTCTCGCCCTTGGGACAAAGACCGTGACGGTTTTGTTCTTGGTGATGGCGCAGGCATGATGGTGCTAGAAGAGTACGAACACGCGAAAGCGCGTGGCGCGAAAATTTACGCTGAAGTGGTTGGCTTTGGTATGTCAGGTGACGCTTACCACATGACTTCGCCAAGTGAAGATGGCTCAGGCGGTGCATTGGCAATGGAAGCGGCCATGCGTGACGCGGGTATCGAAGGCACACAAGTTGGCTACGTGAATGCACACGGTACATCGACGCCAGCAGGCGACGTCGCGGAAGTGAAAGGCATCCGCCGTGCACTGGGTGAATCGGGCGCGAAACAAGTCAAAGTGTCATCAACCAAGTCGATGACAGGTCACTTGTTGGGTGCTGCGGGCTCAGTAGAAGCCATCATTACCGTACTCTCTTTGCGCGATCAAATTGTGCCGCCGACGATCAACCTTGATAACCCGGAAGAAGGGTTAGAGGATATCGATCTTGTGCCGCACACTGCGAAAGAAGTATCGATGGATTACGCGATTTGTAACTCATTCGGCTTTGGTGGTACAAACGGCTCGTTGGTGTTCAAAAAGATCTAAACCGTGCTACGTGTAGTCGGATGATTTGTGTTAAAACGGCTTAATGCTTCGGTATTAAGCCGTTTTGTTTTCTAAGGTGGACGGATGTTTTGGGTCAATGGACAGAGAGCGGACTCAATCGCGCTAAGTGATCGATCGTTTCAATATGGTGATGGCTGCTTTACGACCATACTGACTCGCCATGGTCAGATTGAGGGGTGGTCAGCCCATGTGTCGAGAATGGAAGCGTGCTTGCGTTTGCTGGGTATTGAGTTCCCAGATTGGCAGCAAGTGCGCCAATGGCTAGAGAAGGCGTCACTGCCTGCAGCGAAAGCCGGTCTCAAGCTGCATGTCAGCCGAGGAGAAGGTGGGCGCGGATATAGCCCTGCGCACGTCACGACACCCAATGTTACTATTAGTCACTTTCCATTTCCCGCCCATTATGAACAATGGCAACAGAATGGCGTAGCACTTGGCGTGTGCGAGCGGCGTTTAGGCCACAACCCACTCCTTGCTGGTCACAAACACAACAACCGACTTGAGCAAGTGTTGCTCAAACAAGAGTTAGACGAGCAAGGCTATGCAGATGGCTTGGCACTCGACATTGATGGCTTCGTGATAGAAACTACGATGGCGAACCTGTTTTGGTGTCGCGAAGACACGTTATTTACCCCCGACCTTACTCTTGCGGGGGTCGCGGGGACAATGAGAGAGCGCGTGCTTCAATGCGCATTGACAATGGGATTGCACATTGAAGTGGGGCAATTCACGCTCTGCGATATTGAACAGGCCGACGAGGTCTTCATCTGCAACGCTTTGTTAGGTGTCGCACCGGTCAGCGCTATTTCGCATAAAATGTTCACCATTGGACCACAAACTCGACGATTTCAGGAGAACCTTTCCTCGTGATTAAGAAAATCACCTATTTATTGATTGCTATATTGTTGATTGCTTTTGCGGGTTACCGCTACATCACTAACCAAGTGAATGAGTACGTCAATCAACCCCTATCGATGACACAAGAACGCATTTTTACCCTTAAAACCGGTACCAGCTTTCAGCGAGTGTTAAGTGACCTTACTCAGAGCGACCTTATCGAACCGAGCGATTTAACGCCGCTGGTTCGACGCTTTTATCCCGAGCTTACTCAAGTAAAAGCGGGCACCTATCTGTTGGAACCTGGCCTGACGCTACGTCAAGCGTTGCTGCTTTTTAAGTCGGGTAAAGAGCACCAGTTTTCGATCACCTTTGTTGAAGGGTCGACGTTCAAAGAGTGGCGTGAAGCGCTGTCTCAAGCGCCGCATCTGACGCATGATACGACAGAGATGACGGAAGCGGAGATTGCCCAAGCGCTAGAACTCGATGTGGAGAAGTTAGAAGGCATGTTCTTAGCCGAAACCTACCACTATACCTTCGGAGCGTCAGAGTTGGATATTCTTGAGCGAGCATCGCGTAAGCTCACTCAGGTGCTCGATTATCACTGGGCAGAACGTCAGCGTGATTTACCATTGAAATCGTCGTATGAAGCCCTCATTCTTGCTTCTATCATTGAAAAAGAGACCTCAGTGGAAGAAGAGCGAGAGCGAGTCGCGTCAGTGTTTGTTAATCGCCTCAACAAAGGTATGCGTTTGCAAACCGATCCGACGGTTATTTATGGTATGGGCGACAGCTACGACGGCAACATACGTAAGAAAGACCTTCGTACGCCCACGCCTTACAACACCTATGTCATTTTTGGTCTGCCACCTACGCCGATCGCGATGCCGGGTGAAGCCTCTATCGCAGCGGCGACCAACCCTGAGAATGGGGATTACTACTACTTTGTCGCCAGTGGAACCGGCGGTCATGTGTTTTCAAAAACATTGGCTGAGCACAACCGCGCGGTCCGAGCCTATTTAAAACAGTTAAGAAGTAAACAATGATACAAGCAAAATTTATTGTTATCGAAGGATTAGAAGGCGCGGGTAAAAGCACTGCGATTCAAGCCGTATTGACCACGTTACAAGCGGCGGGCATTACTTCGATTCAACAAACTCGCGAACCCGGTGGCACCACGTTGGCTGAAAAGTTACGTGACTTGGTCAAGCAAGAGCATGAGGGTGAAGCGCTGCAAGACATGACGGAGCTGCTGTTGATGTATGCCGCGCGTGTCCAACTGGTGGAAAATGTCATCAAGCCGGCCTTGGCAAAAGGTGAGTGGGTGGTGGGTGATCGTCATGATATGTCCTCGCAAGCCTATCAGGGTGGCGGCCGACAGATTACCGCTGAGACGATGTCTACACTCAAACAGACGACACTAGGCGACTTTAAGCCCGATTTGACCTTGTACTTAGACATTGACCCACGAGTAGGCCTTGAACGAGCGCGTGGTCGAGGTGAACTCGACAGAATTGAAAAAATGGACATGAGTTTTTTCGATCGTACTCGCGCACGCTATCTTGAGATCGCGCGCCATGATGCAACGGTTCTGATCATCAATGCTGAGCAATCTATAGAGCAAGTGGCTGCCGATATCTCTGCGGCGTTGAAAGGCTGGCTAGAGGCTCAGACTGAGCAAGGCGTCGCCTAGTATGAATGAGCTGTACCCTTGGTTAACACCGCTTTGGGCGGAGTGGAAATCGAGCCTCGAACACCAACGTTTTGCCAACGCCTCGATGTTGATTGCACAGAGTGGCATGGGGGCAGAGCAGTTGGTGGACAGACTCTCAAGAGCAGTGATGTGCCAACACGACCATTCTGAGCCGTGTGGGTTTTGTCATGGTTGCCAGTTGATGCAATCGCAAAGCCATCCCGATTTTCATCGAGTGGTGCCTGAAAAAGAGGGCAAAGCGATCACGGTTGAACAGGTGCGGCAGTGCAACCGGTTAGCACAAGAATCGTCCCAACTTGGTGGCTATCGACTGTTTGTGATTGAGCCGGCTGAGGCAATGAACACGTCCGCCTCGAACGCTTTGCTCAAAACCTTGGAAGAGCCAGGGGAAAACTGTCTGTTCCTTTTGGTGACGCACCGTCAGAATCATCTGCTTGCCACCATCACCAGTCGCTGCCAGCAATGGTATCTCAATACGCCGAGTGCCACCGACGTCGCAGAGTGGTTGTCACATCACACACAAAAGGCGGTGCCAGCCTTTGCCGCCCATATTCATGCGAACTCCCCGCTCGATACGTTGGCGTTTATTGAACAGGGGGGGGAATCTCAGTATCAGCAGCTAGAGTCCGCCTTGCTTGCGTTTTTGGTCAGCCAAGACGATGGGGTGAAGCTTGCTAAGGAATTGGCGAAAGCGCCCGATGAGTCTCTACCCTGGTTATGGACCTTGCTGACTGATGCACAAAAAATTCATTTTTCAGTGAGGGATGAGGCGATGACACCTGGCTGTCAGCGTGTAGCTGAGACAGTGTCTTACGCGCAGCTCTACCAACATACACAATCACTGACTAAACTTATTAATCAACTGAGTGACCACCCAGGGCTCAACGCAGAGTTACTGATCATGAGTTGGTTGTTCTCATTAAAAGAGGAATTATGTTCGTAGATTCGCACTGTCATCTGGATAAGCTTGATTACCAAGAGCGACATAATGATGTGGCTGATGTCATAGAGAAAGCCAACGCTGCTAACGTCACCGAGTTGCTTTCGGTGGGGGTAACGCTTGATTCGTTTCCCGATATGTTGGCTATGATTGAGCCTTATGACAACGTACACGCGTCGTGTGGGGTTCATCCATTGGACGTCGAAAGTGACTTTGCCCTTGATCGCCTACATGAATATGCTCGTCATCCGAAAGTGGTCGCGATTGGTGAAACGGGCCTGGATTATCACTATCAGCCTGAAACCGCTGACCTGCAAAAACTGCGCTTTGAGCAGCAGGTCGAGCTCGCGGTCAATGTGAATAAGCCGCTGATCATTCATACGCGCAACGCACGAGAAGATACTCTGGCTATTTTAAGAGCAGGACAGGCAGAGAAATGCGGTGGTGTCATCCACTGTTTTACGGAAGATCTTACCTTTGCTAAGCAAGCGATGGAGTTAGGCTTTTACATTTCCATCTCTGGTATCGTGACGTTTCGACAAGCAACGGAGTTGAAAGACGTGGTCAAAGCGTTGCCACTTGATCGCTTGTTGATTGAGACCGATTCTCCCTATTTGGCCCCGGTCCCTCATCGCGGCCAACAGAATGAACCTGCCTATGTGGTTGAAGTCGCCGCATACATTGCGAAGCTTAAGTCTTGCGGCCTACATGAGGTGGCCGCAGCCACAACGACGAACTTCAAAAAACTTTTTTTAAGATAGAAATTAATGGCGGTATAAAAAAGGGGCGCTCGCCCTTTTTTTTTGTTACAAGCGTCACGTATCTGACTCATCAAACCAGTGTTCACCAAATCTGTTGAAGATGCGAGACAAAATTTGTTCAAATGTAATTTTGTTACATAAAATAACAATCTATTCTATTTTATTTACGCCATAAAATTAATGTTGTGCAATAAAAACTTCATATTTTTCATGGGGATAAGTTGGTATAAGGGCCTTGTTTGGCGCTTCGTTACTGTGATCTATCTAGTAGTTTGAAACTTATTTTCGTAACGCGCTAGAAAGTTTGTTCACCATCAAGATATATTTAGAGGCAGAAAATATACTGTCATATGTGGTTACATTTTCTTTGGGTGCTAACATTTAAGGCTGCGGGGGTGTGCCGTTAGTGCCCGATAATTCTTATAACTTTTCAGGAGCATAAACATGTTTAAGAATCTTTTTGCTAACCTGCAAAAAGTAGGTAAATCACTGATGCTACCAGTATCAGTATTGCCTGTTGCAGGTATCCTACTTGGTGTTGGTGCTGCCAACCTTGGTTTCATTCCAGAGATTGTATCAAACCTAATGGAACAAGCGGGTGGTTCAGTATTTGGCCAGATGGCACTGCTATTTGCAGTGGGTGTCGCTCTAGGCTTCACTAACAACGACGGCGTAGCGGGCCTTGCTGCTATCGTTGGTTACGGCATCATGACGGCAACACTAAGCGTTATGGCTGGCGTGATGGGCGTTGAGAAAATCGATACGGGTGTTCTCGGTGGTATCCTAGTCGGTGGTGTGGCTGCGTGGGCGTTTAACCGCTTCTTCCGCATTCAATTGCCTGAGTACCTTGGCTTCTTCGCTGGTAAGCGTGCTGTGCCAATCATCACTGGTTTTGCAGCTATCGCACTGGGTATCGTACTGTCTATCATCTGGCCACCAATTGGTTCAGCGATCGGTGCGTTCTCTCACTGGGCTGCAGAGCAAAACCCACAACTTGCATTCGGTATCTACGGTATCGTTGAGCGTTCATTGATCCCATTCGGTCTACACCACGTGTGGAACGTACCTTTCTTCTTCGAAGCAGGTCAATGTGTGAACGCAGCAGGTGAAACTCAAAACGGCGTACTGACATGTTACCTAGTGGCAGATGAAGCGTCTCGCGCAGCAGGTAATGGCTTCGGTCAGCTTGCAGGTGGCTACATGTTCAAGATGTTCGGTCTACCAGCAGCGGCTATCGCGATTGCACACTCTGCTAAGCCAGAGAACCGCGTTAAAGTTATGGGTATCATGGCGTCAGCAGCGTTGACTTCATTCCTAACAGGTATTACTGAGCCAATCGAATTCTCATTCCTATTCGTTGCGCCACTACTTTACGGAATCCACGCTCTACTTGCTGGTTCTGCATACGTTGTTGCTAACACTATCGGCTTCGTACACGGTACATCATTCTCTCACGGCTTGATCGACTTCCTAGTACTTTCTGGCAACGCTCAGAAGATGGGTATCATGATCGCGACTGGTCTTGTTTACGCAGCAATCTACTACGTAGTATTCCGTGCAGTGATCAAAGCGATGGACCTAAAAACTCCTGGTCGTGAAGACGAAACTCAAGCTGAAGCGGCGGCGTCTGGTTCAGACATGGCTGGTGAGCTTGTTGCAGCGTTCGGCGGTAAAGCAAACATTACAGGTCTTGACGCGTGTATCACTCGTCTACGTGTTGCGGTTGCTGACACAGAAGTGGTTGACCAAGACAAACTTAAGAAATTGGGTGCAGCAGGCGTTGTAGTCGTCGCAGGTGGTGTTCAAGCTATCTTCGGTACTAAGTCTGACAACCTTAAAACAGATATGGATGAGTGGATTCGTAACAACGGATAATCCCTACCCTCATCGATAGATAGAAAAATGCCAGTCAAGTGACTGGCATTTTTTATGGCTTAGCGTTACTAAATGTGCACGGCTGACACTCAGAAACGCCAATCGATCCCCAATGAAATTTTCGCATCTTCGCTGCGCTTTTTCGGGCCTAGGACTTCGGTCTCAATGTTGTGATAGCGGCCTTCCACAAAGATATTAATGTTCTGACCATTCACATAAGCTTGCATCCCTTGAACCCACATCAAATCGACAAAGTTGAGGTCATCAATACCGTCGACAGCTTGTCCAGACATCGCTTGAATGACGGTGTAGTGGGTGTCATTCCAAGGCTGCAAGGCATAAAGGTTGACCGATGCTAAGTGGGCATCTTTCGCCCCCAAAGAGTGCAGCACAGATTGAATCTCATCAACGCTACCGCCACTGTTTTTGGCGATGCGGCCTGCCGCTTTATTGAGGTCGACATCCACATAAGTGTAATTCACTGAAGGGAAGAACTTTGTGGTGCCGTTGGCGGCTTCCAGAGGCAGCATGTAGCCTGCGGTGTAGGAGTCTGCCAGCTTAGTGCCATACAAGTCGATATAAACCCCGCCCACACGACTGTCAAAATGCGCCATGCGTGCACGCATGTTATCTGTATCCGTAAAGTATTCACCAAAGAGCACGGTTTGAGTTTTGCCTTCTGGTCCCGCATCGTAAAGGTTGGCAGCGCCATAGCCGGCAAACAGCTTTAACTCACCGCTGTCTGTGTTGACCATAGTACCAATGCGAGATTGGGTATTTCGTGGATCGAACGCGTGCAACTCATCCGAGTCCGCAGCAAAAATTGGGCTAGAAGCGAGGGCCAGAGCCACTGCACAAATCGTGGTGTTTTTCATCGTTATACCTTTTTCGTTGTTGTGCGCCAGCGAAGGGAGAGGGCGCTTACGACGTATCCTAATGAGATCAAAAAATGAGAAACATAGAGAGGGGGTTATTAAACACATAACAATCGAAGATGTATGTCTTGATTGAAATGTGATGTTCTCCGTGACGTTAGCAAGAGGTATGGAAATTGTTGCGATTTACTGGAAGGTATATCAAGTTTCAGCGCTCATAGTGGAGAGGCTAGGAATAGATGAGACAAAGGATTTCTTTCATTTATCTCTACTGGTTATGAGTAAGTTTGTTGGCAGTTATTCAAATATGTTGACCAAGTTCGTCTAATTTCCCTTACTGCCATTTTGAATCAACTCGCTATAGTAAAAGCAAGGTTTTTACAGTGAACGAGAATAACGAAGGTGAATTATGGGCAAGCTAGTTGAAGGCGTGTGGCACGATGTGTGGTACGACACTAAATCAAACGGCGGTCAATTTGTGCGCGAAGACGCCGGGTTTCGTGATTGGGTCGTCGATGAAGAGGGCGCGCGTTTTGCGCCGGAATCCGGGCGCTATCATCTTTATGTCTCGCTCGCGTGTCCTTGGGCTCACCGAACTCTAATTTTTCGCCGCCTAAAAGGGCTGGAGTCTCATATTGATGTCACTGTGGTCTGCCCAGATATGATGAGTGAAGGCTGGCAAATGGGGCTGCCTGAGCCGCTGTTTGGTCATACGCGATTGCACCAAATCTACACTCAGGCTAAGTCCGACTACACAGGGCGCGTTACGGTGCCTGTCTTGTGGGATAAAAAGCACAACACCATTGTCAGCAATGAGTCGTCAGAAATCATCCGTATGTTTAATCATGCGTTCAACGACTTGACGGGCAATACTCTCGATTACTATCCAGACCATCTCCGCGAAGTGATTGATGAGTGGAACGATTTTATCTACCCCAACGTCAATAATGGTGTCTACCGCTGCGGTTTTGCGACGACGCAAGAAGCGTACGAAGAAGCATACGATAAGCTGTTCTCTGCGTTGGATAAGCTTGATACTCATCTCGCGAGTCATCGCTACCTAGCGGGCGGTCAGGTAACGGAGGCCGATTGGCGTTTGTTTACCACCTTGATTCGTTTTGATGCTGTGTATGTGGGCCACTTTAAATGCAATAAGCAGCGTATTGAAGATTACCCGAACTTGCACGGTTATCTAAAAGAGTTGTACCAAGTGGAAGGGGTCAAAGAGACCACAGATTTTTATCATATTAAGCGCCATTACTATTTCAGTCACACCGGGATCAACCCCACACAAGTGGTACCTAAAGGACCAGAATTAGACCTCGATTCTCCCCACGGACGAAAGGCCATCAGCGCTTAACTTAATCCCCCGCACTTAGCGGGGTTTTTTATGCCCTATCACAGAATTATCTGCGTTAGTTCCTACACTGAACATTGGACAGTTAGCAAGTGGGAGGGCGTATGGAGTTACAACATCTCGTCAGCGATGAGCAGCTCTTTTGGCATCTTTTGATTGCGTTGATGCTTGGGGCGATTGTTGGGACACAGCGTGGCTGGGTGATGCGCAATAATGCGGAAGGCACGCGCGTTGCAGGGATCCGAACCTTCTCTCTCGTAGCGGTACTCGGCGCGCTGGTCGCGATTTTAGCCAAAGTCTATTCCCCTTTGCTGCTGGGTTTTGCTTTTGTCGCCTTGGTGATTCTTGCTTGTGTGGCGTTTGTCGCGCAGCAAAAAAACAGCACCAGCATCAGTATTACCGGTGTGGTCAGCTTGCTGATGACCTTTGTTCTCGGCGCGCTCACGGTCTCGGGGTACGCTGTCTTGGCTGCGTCAGCGGCGGTGATTACGGCAGTGGTGCTTGATAACAAACGCGAACTGCACCAAGCCCTGCAACGTCTACAAGAGTACGAATTGGACGCGGCACTGCGGCTATTGATGATCTCCATCGTCTTATTGCCATTGCTACCAAATCAAACCTTTGGGCCTTGGAATGCGCTCAATCCATATGAAATTTGGTGGATGGTGGTGTTGATCGCAAGCATCTCTTTTGTGGGCTATTTTGCGATCAAAATTGGCGGTACCAAACGGGGTATCTTGTTCACTTCGCTATTTGCTGGATTGAGCTCATCGACGGCGCTGACATTGCAATTTTCTCATCTATCACGGGAACAGCCGCATTTGAGCGGTTTACTCGCTACGGGCATATTAGTCAGTTGTGGCACCATGTTTCCGCGTTTACTGATTGTGCTAAGCGTGATTAACCCCTTACTGGTCGAGCAAATCGCTTACCCAGCGTTAGTGACGATGGCAGCACTCTATCTGCCCGCATGGTGGATTTGGCGCCGCTGTCATATCGAGCCTGTCGAACCCAATAGCAAGCAAAGTAACCCACTTGCGTTGCAATCGGCCTTGCTGTTTGGTTTGGTGCTCGCGGGGATCATTTTACTTTCGCATGCCTTGACTGAGTGGTTTGGTGAGTCGGGTGTGCTGATCCTGGCGGGGATCTCTGGCATGACAGATGTCGATGCAATTTCTCTCGCGCTGGGCAGACAAAGCGTGACCATATTAAGCGTAGAGGTGGCATCGCTGGCGATCTTAATTGCGGCGGCGGTGAATACGTTAGTAAAAATGTCAATGGTGGCCATCATTGGTGGCCGGGTGCTATGGCACAAAGTGGTGCCGGTTATGAGCTCCGCCGTTATGCTCGGCGCCGTTATGTATGGCTTGGAATAATAGGGAAATAAAAAAGCCCTCCAGTAGTCGGAGGGCTTAAAAGAGTCTCGCAAGAGCCGTGTTTACTTCTGCTCTTGGTCTGCTTGAATCGCTGTCAGCGCGATGGTGTAGACGATGTCATCAACCAAGGCACCACGAGATAGGTCGTTCACCGGCTTGCGCATACCTTGCAGCATTGGACCGATAGAAACAAGGTCAGCACTACGCTGTACCGCTTTATACGTCGTGTTACCTGTGTTTAAGTCTGGGAAGACAAATACCGTCGCTTTACCTGCAACAGGCGAGTTCGGAGCTTTAGACGCTGCCACATTCTCCATGATCGCCGCGTCGTACTGTAGCGGACCGTCAATCACTAGATCAGGACGTTTTTCCTTAGCAATGCGTGTTGCTTCACGCACTTTATCGACGTCTGCACCTTTACCAGACTCACCGGTAGAGTAAGAGATCATCGCAACGCGAGGATCAATACCAAAGGCCGCAGCAGAGTCTGCAGATTGAATCGCGATTTCCGCCAATTGTTCCGCCGTTGGATCTGGGTTGATCGCACAGTCGCCGTAAACCAGTACTTGGTCGGGCAGTAGCATGAAGAACACAGACGAAACGATAGACGCATTCGGCGCAGTCTTAATGATTTGGAACGGAGGAACGATGGTGTTCGCCGTAGTGTGAACCGCACCTGAAACTAGGCCATCGACTTCGTTGTTTTCTAGCATCATGGTGCCAAGGAATACGGAGTCTTCCAGCTTCTCACGTGCAACCACTTCAGTCATGCCTTTCGCACCACGAAGCTCAACTAGACGAGCAACGTAGTTTTCACGAATAGCGTCTGAGTCGATGATTTGCACACCAGCGCCAAGCTCAACACCTTGCTGCTCTGCAACGCGGCGGATTTCAGCTGGGTTACCTAGCAACACACACTCAGCAATGCCGCGCTCTGCACAGATGGCAGCGGCTTTCACTGTACGTGGTTCGTCGCCTTCTGGAAGTACGATACGCTTGCCTGCTTTACGCGCCAGTTCAGTCAGCTGGTAACGGAACGCGGGTGGACTTAGGCGACGTGATTTTTGCGTGCCTTCAGTCATAGACTCAATCCAGTTACCGTCGATGTGGCCAGCAACGTGTTCATTGATGAACTCGATACGCTCTTTATCATCTGCGGGAACTTCGATGCTGAAGCTTTGCAGGTTCAATGATGTTTGCCACGTGTTACCTTGTGCTTTAAAGATAGGTAGACCAGTGTCAAACGCTGGCTGACAGAGACCTGCGATTTCCTTAGGAATGTCGTAGCCGCCGGTCAGCAAAATAGCACCGATGTCGACGCCGTTCATTGCCGCCAGTGATGCGGCAACGATAACGTCAGGACGGTCTGCTGAAGTCACAAGCAGTGAACCCGGTTTAAAGTGCTCGATCATGTTTGGCAAAGAGCGCGCACAGAAAGTGATGCTCTTAATGCGGCGAGTGTTGATGTCACCAGCGTTAATGATGTCTGCTTTTAGGTGCTCTGCCATGTCGATAGCGCGTGTCGCGATGAGATCGATGCTCCAAGGCACACAACCTAGTACACGGATAGGAGAAGTGTTGAAGATCTCCATCACTTTTAGCTCGCTTTGCTTCGCGCTGTCTGCGTCATCAAAGATCTCAGACAGATCAGGGCGAGTACGACCCGCTTCGTCAACCGGCGCGTTGAGCTTGTTGATGATCACGCCAGAGATGTTTTTGTTCTTAGTGCCACCAAAGTTTGAACACGCAACTTCAATACGCTCTTTCAGTTGCGCAGGGTTATCGGTACCCGGTGTGGCGACAAGCACGATTTCTGCGCCCAATGTGGCCGCGATTTCCGCGTTCACTTGGTTGGCAAATGGGTGCTTACGCGTTGGCACAAGACCTTCGATCAGGGTTACGTCTGCATCTTTGTTGATCTGGTTGTAACGTTCAACGACGGTTTCTAGCAACTCGTCCATGTTGTCGTTACCGATCAAGCTTTCCGCGACAGACATCGGCATTGGCTGGCCGATTTTCACATCGCTGTTACGGCCCACAATCGTCGAGGTGAGATCCGGTTGATCGCCACCGCTACGAGGTTGACAGATTGGCTTGTAGAAAGAAACTTTAACGCCTTTACGCTCCATAGCGCGAAGAACACCCATACTCACGCTGGTCAGACCGACGCCAGCACTGGTAGGGATAAGCATAATAGTACGAGACATTCGTAGAGTACCTTTAGCTATTAGGGGGAGTTAAGCACAGTGACATAAACGATAGAGAGGGAGAATGCCAGTTGTGCCCCTTGGTCATCACAGTTCGCTGTAATTGACCGACTTCAGTTAGAAAACCGGCTAGCACTTGGCTAGCCGGTGAATCTGATTAAAGACCTGCTAGGCGAGCAGTGTCTTCGGCAATGACAAGCTCTTCGTTGGTCGAAATCACCATTGCTGGGATGCGGCTGTCTGCAGTTGTGATGGTGCCTTCACCGCCAAAACGTGCTTTCAGGTTTGCTTCACCATCTACTTCGATACCGAATACGCCTAGACGGTTCAATACCATCTCACGGATTGGGCCAGAGTTTTCACCGATACCGCCAGTAAAGACGATCGCGTCTAGACGGCCTTCCAGTGTCGCAGTGTAACCCGCTACGTATTTCGCTAGGCGGTGACAGAATACGTCCATCGCACGCGTTGCTTCTTCTTTTTGACCGTAGTTGTCTTCAACGAAACGACAGTCAGACGTCACTTCAGTTAGACCTTGTAGGCCAGACTCTTTGGTTAGCATGGTGTTGATTTGCTCAACAGAGTAACCTAGTGCGTCGTGTAGGTGGAAGATGATTGCAGGGTCGATATCACCACAGCGTGTACCCATCACCAAACCTTCAAGCGGTGTCAGACCCATGGAGGTGTCTACTGATTTACCGTTCTTGATTGCACACACAGATGCGCCGTTACCTAGGTGACAGTTGATGATGTTCAACTCGTCAGCCGGTTTACCTAGACGCTCAGCTGCTTCGCGAGCGATGAATAGGTGTGATGTGCCGTGCATGCCGTAGCGACGGATACCGTGCTCTTTGTACAGGTTGTATGGCAGTGCGTATAGGTACGCTTCTTCAGGCATAGACTGGTGGAAAGCCGTATCAAATACCGCAGACATTGGTAGGCTAGGGAACGCTTTTTGAGCCGCTTTAATACCAATGATCGCTGCTGGGTTGTGAAGAGGCGCCAACGTTGCACAGTCTTCGATACCTTTCAGTACGTCGTCAGTGATAAGCGCAGATTGCGTGAATTTCTCGCCGCCGTGTACCACACGGTGACCGATCGCTTTCAGTTGCTGTGCAAGTTCTGGCTTAGAAGCAAGAATAGTTTCAACGATGAAAGAAAGAGCTTCATCGTGCGCAGCGCCTTCACCAAGTTGTGCTTCGTGTTTGCCATCTAGTTTCCATTTGATACGCGCTTCTGGAAGATGAAG
>NZ_JCBDGG010000032.1:0-15742 GCF_059833835.1 Vibrio sp. R15-SG3-ISO1B
ACTTGCAAATCTGGCGTCGCCGCGGTGACCTTGTCTGCCCACAAAGACCAACCTTGCTCATCGCGCTGCCAAACGACATCCGCATGGCCTTGTTTGATGTTCAGCGGCGCTTGAAACACCTCACCGTAAGGTAAGACATCGTCAAAAATACTCACTTGCGCGCGCGCTTGATGAAGATCGCCACTCACCGACGCCGTCAAGTAGTGCAGCCCCGGCAAGAGTTCCCATTGCGCCATTTTACCTTCGCTAAGATCGGCCGAGTAGGTCAGGCTCTGCCAATCTCCATATGCGGACACACGTAAGTCTTCCACTAAGCCGCCCACAGCCAGCGTCTCGATCATGTCGGTGGTGGCGGCGGAGTCTGGCGCCAACTTAATCAAAGGGGTTAGCGCTTGGATATCCAGCTGCGAGACATTGAGTTGCCAATGCTGCGGTTGCCAAGCAAAGGCGATATCGAGTTCTGGCCAAGGGGTATTGTCGGTTAAAAACTGAAGTGAGTGAGCATTCACTTGCCAGCCTTGCTCTTTCGGCTCAAGCTGCACGATACCAGATTCGATCAATAACTCGTGCTGCTGACCCTCTTGCCAAATAAGCTCTGACGACAGCAACTCAACAAAGGCATTCACGGGCTTGCTCTGTTCGAGCGTTAGCCAGCTATTAAAGCTCACTTGTCCTTTTTCAATCCCTGTTTCGTTTTTCAGGTATTTGGTCAACCAAGGGGTAATGCGCACATTATCGGCGGAAACATAAAACTCGCCGCTCACATCAACCAGTGAGCCATGATCGATAAAATCCGCTTTGACCTGCGCAGAGTTGAGGTTGCCGTGAACAAAGCTCACTTCTCCATCGGCCAAATGACGGCGACCTTGGTTGCGCCACTGCAAATGGCTGATGTCGAGCACACGCTCATTACCATCAATTCCGAGAAAGAGAATTTTGGAGTCGGTCAGCGAAAAGCTGTCTAGCTGCCTAAGCAGTAGCTGATCGAGCTGGGCGATGACGCTGCGCTGCTCACGCCCTGGATTGAGTTCTGGTTTCGATTCTGTCTGCGTCCACTCAATCGAACGCACATCGAGCGCCAACTGATAGACATTAAGATCAGCCACCACGGGCTGCCATTGCAGCAGCGATTGAATCAGGTCGATTTCTATCTCTACCCGATCGGCAACCACGTCAATTCCGCTGTTTTCTGCCACTTGTGCTTTGACGCCTTGCAACGAGAGTGAGGGGTGCGTGTTGCGCCAAAAACCATGAATGCCTTCAATTTCAAAGTCGAGCGCAGTGCCTTGGTTGACCCATTGCTGGATCTCAACTTGAAAGTGATCGAGCTGCGGCAAGGTGACGCGCAGCGCCGTGACAACAATGGCCAATAGGGCCAAGGTTGACACGACTAACCAAAGAAAGAATCTCGCAACGCGAGTTGCCGTTGTGCTCACAAATTGCCTTTACATCATCACGACATCGAACTGCTCTTGAATGTACAGCGGCTCGGCCTGGATTTTCACTTGCTTGCCAATAAACACTTCGAGCTCTGCCAGCGCATGCGACTCCTCGCCTTGCAGGGTCTCGGCCACCGCAGGTGAGGCATACACCACGAACTTGTCGGCGTCGTATGCACGATTTACTCGAGTGATCTCACGCAAGATCTCGTAGCACACCGTTTCCACGGTTTTGACGCTGCCACGGCCTTCACAGGTTGGGCACGTCGAGCACAGAATGTGTTCAATACTTTCACGCGTGCGTTTACGCGTCATCTCTACTAAGCCTAGCTGGGTAAAGCCATTGATGTTGGTTTTTACGCGATCTTTATTGAGCGCCGCTTCTAGGGAAGTGAGCACGCGTTTTTGGTGTTCATCTTGGCTCATGTCGATGAAGTCAATAATAATGATGCCACCAAGATTGCGCAGACGTAGCTGCCTTGCGATCGCCTGCGTCGCTTCAATATTGGTGTTAAAGATCGTCTCTTCGAGATTGCGACGCCCCACAAACGCGCCAGTGTTTATGTCGACCGTTGTCATCGCTTCGGTCTGATCAATAATCAGATAGCCACCGGATTTGAGTTCAACTTTTCGCTCTAACGATCGCTGGATCTCATTTTCCGTGTCATACATATCAAAGATCGGCTTATCGCCTTCATACAGCTCAAGCTTATCGGTTAGCTCAGGCACGTACTCGGAAGTGAACTCTTTGAGGTTTTCGTACTCAAGGCGTGAATCGACCATGATCTTAGTGATCTCTGTGCCGACAAAGTCACGCAAAATGCGCTGCGAGAGACCAAGCTCTCCATACAACGTAGAGCGCGTCTTATATTTGCTGCGACGCTCCATCACTTTGGACCACAAACGCTTGAGGAACGCGGCGTCTTGCGACAGTTCTTTTTCGTCCGCGCCTTCTGCGGCGGTGCGAATAATAAAGCCGCCGTTCTCATCACAGTAGTGAGCGACCACTTTCTTTAAACGCTCACGCTCTGACTCCGTCTCAATGCGCTGAGAGACGCCCACGTGGCTCGCCCCCGGCATAAAGACAAGGTACCGGGATGGCAAAGTAATATCGGTGGTGAGACGTGCCCCTTTGGTACCCAGCGGGTCTTTGACCACTTGCACCACAATATCTTGCCCTTGACGGACAAGCTCAGAGATATCGCGTACCTGAAACTGCTGTTTCTCATTTTCCGACACACATTCGGTGTGAGGAACAATATCTGACGCGTGAAGAAACGCGGCTTTTTCCAAGCCGATATCGACAAAAGCCGCCTGCATGCCGGGTAGCACACGGCTCACTTTGCCTTTATAGATGTTTCCAACAATCCCTCGTTTTGATTCACGTTCTACGTGGATTTCTTGAAGACTGCCGCCTTCAATCATCGCGACACGAATCTCACTTGGGGTGACATTGATCAGCAACTCTGCACTCATGGGCGCACCTCAAATCTAGTTATAAGAATTCTTTTAAGAGCTGGTCAGTTTCGAATAATGGAAGTCCTACGACAGCGTGATAACTGCCTTCAATACGAGTGACAAAACGTCCGCCAGTACCCTGAATACCATAACTGCCCGCTTTATCGCACGGTTCGCTAGTATGCCAATATTGTTCTATTTCTTGCTCTGACAATGGCTTAAACCATACGTTTGTTGTCACGACAACACTTTCACTTCGCTCGCGGCTCACTAGCGTGACTGCGGTCATCACTTGATGGGCTCGTCCTGACAACATGGATAACATCTGCTTGCAATGGGCAAGGTTTTCTGGCTTTTCCAGCACTTGCCCATCACACACCACAATGGTGTCGCTGCCTAACACGACGGCGTCTTCGCGCAGCGCAAGCCCTGCCAAGGCTTTATCTTTAGACAATCGAGTAACATAGTCCTGCGCTTGTTCCTCTGACCGTTGGGCTTCTTCCACATCGGTGACCAGCACCTCAAACTCTACCCCGAGCTGGTTCAGTAGCTCTTTTCTGCGTGGTGAGCCTGAGGCTAACACTAACGTGCGTTTAGCTGTGTTCATTTCACCTTCCAGCCCCTTGCTAACGGACATGCCAATGACGGCGAACTTTGCGCATCAATAGGAACATCCAAGGCCACAAGATGCAGTTGATCGCACCGCTCCACAGCGACATCGGATTAAACGTGACATCCTGCACTAGGTATTCACCACAGAAGATCAAGACATCCAGTCCCATCGACATCACGCCAACCAAAATCGCCTGCTGCCACAACGCCATATTACGAATGACTAGGAAGTTAAGCGCCACCACATAGATGATGATCGACATCATCATGCCGCGAATACCGAGCGTCGAACCAAGTAATAGATCCCACAATAAGCCCACCACCAACGCCGTACCGACGTTGACGCGATGTGGCAACGCCAACACCCAGTAGCAGGTGACAAGAAGCAACCAAGAAGGACGCAGCAGTTCTAGCACACCCGGCCAAGGAATGGTTTGCAGAGTCAGGGCGATCAAAAAGGAGACGCCAACCACCAACTTACCTTTAAGAAGACTATTGCTCATTGCTGGCCTCCTCACCGTCTGGTGGGGTCACCGCTTGTATTTTTTCCTGCCTTGAGTCGTTTGGCCAAATCAACAGTAGGTATCTGAGGCGCTCAAAATCAACCACAGGCTCTGCTTCAATTTGAGCAAATTCTCTTGCACTGTCACGATCAACACTGGCGACATGGGCCACTGGGTAGCCTTCTGGATAGATGCCGCCTAGACCGGACGTCACCAATAGATCATCTTCGCGAATATCTAGACTAATCGGGATATGATCGAGGTTAATTCTATCCATCTGACCATCGCCTGATGCGATAACACGAATATCATTGCGAATCACCTGCACCGGAATTGCGCTGAGACTGTCGATAAGGAGTAACACTCGGCTATTGTGCGCGGACACATACGTCACTTGACCGACAATACCTTTCTCATTCGCGACAGGTTGTCCAACATAGACACCATCAATTTGCCCCTTATCAATCACCACTTGATGGCGATAAGGAGAGGTGTCAACCGCCATGACTTCCGTGACCACTTTTCGCTCATCACGAACAAATGAGGAGCCGAGTAATTTACGTAAACGATGGTTTTCTTCTCGATACTGATCCAAAAGAAGAAGGTCGTTCTTTAGGCGCAGCACTTCGCGCTTAAGCACACGATTACTCTCCATGAAATCTTGGCGAACATTGAATCGCTCATACACACCATCGAACATCACTCTCGGCACATCCGCCAAATATTGGATAGGCGCGACCAAACTGTTCAAAAAATAGCGGAACTGTGCAAACGCACCTAAACGACTATCAGCCAGCATAAGGCTGGCTGATAAAATGACGGCAAAAAACAAGCGTAATTGAAGTGAAGGTCCTCGGCCAAATATCGGCTTCATTAACTCTGAGTTCCTAATCTAGGCATAACGCCTCGCCATTATTCTTCACTAAATAGATCGCCACCATGCATGTCGATCATTTCCAACGCCTTACCACCACCGCGTGCAACACAAGTCAGTGGATCTTCTGCGATCACAACTGGGATACCGGTTTCTTCTGTAAGAAGTCGGTCGAGATCTTTCAGCAGTGCACCACCGCCAGTCAATACCATGCCGTTTTCAGAGATGTCAGACGCGAGCTCTGGTGGACACTGCTCAAGCGCGACCATCACCGCCGAGACGATGCCCGTCAGCGGCTCTTGCAGCGCTTCAAGGATCTCATTGGAATTGAGGGTAAAGCTGCGCGGCACACCTTCGGCTAGATTGCGACCACGCACTTCAATCTCTTCAACTTCATCACCCGGGTACGCCGAGCCAATCTCGTGTTTGATCTTTTCCGCCGTCGCTTCACCAATCAAGCTGCCGTAATTACGACGGACGTAGTTGATGATCGCTTCATCAAATCGATCACCACCGATGCGCACTGACGATGAGTACACCACACCATTGAGCGAGATAACCGCGACTTCTGTCGTACCACCACCGATATCGACCACCATAGAACCGGTCGGCTCAGAGACACGCAGGCCAGCGCCGATTGCCGCTGCCATTGGCTCGTCAATCAAGTACACTTCACGCGCGCCCGCACCCAGTGCTGACTCACGAATCGCACGACGCTCAACTTGAGTTGATCCACAAGGCACACACACTAGAACACGTGGGCTTGGCTTAAGCACGCTGTTGTCGTGGACTTGTTTGATAAAGTGCTGCAGCATTTTTTCGGTCACGTAGAAATCGGCAATCACGCCATCTTTCATAGGACGAATTGCTGAGATGTTACCTGGAGTACGACCTAACATTTGTTTTGCTGCATGGCCGACCGCAGCCACGCTTTTACCCGCACGGTTACGATCTTGGCGAATCGCCACAACGGAAGGCTCGTCAAGAACAATGCCCTGTCCTTTAACGTAAATAAGAGTGTTGGCAGTACCTAAATCGATAGATAGGTCATTTGAAAATATGCCACGAAGTTTTTTGAACATATTCTTCGCTCGTCCTGAAAGAATTATAAGATAGAAAATTGCACTAAATGTACCAATGCCTTGCCACTACAGCAAGGCATTGACGTCTAAACATGGGCAGAAACCCGCAATTTCTAACAGATTCCTAACGAAAGTCGAAAAATCTCAGGCTCACTCATTCTTCTCGCTCCACCAGATAACCCGGTCATTGCCTCGGTACAAGCCAAACTGGACAATGCCAGAGGTTGTGGTTGAAAAGCTGCCGTCTAAATCGTCGTCGATTTGTAACCAAGGTAAGCCTTGAGCATCCATGTTGAAAGAGGTGGTTATTTTGCCCACATCATTGGAAAAAGGTTTACTAAAGGAGAGCCAAGTTAGACCTTCCTCGACAGAAGGCGAACCTGCCCCCGACGTTGATTCAAACTCAACCCCCACTTGGCCTGCGGCCGTAGGCTCACTCGTTATCACCGTATAATCGCTCGATGAAAAGTCAAAACGGTTTACCGCAACAAACGAGGTACACGAATCATCCGTGTTTCTCGTAAATTGATTGTTTTCAAAATACTGAAGCTCTAACTTCTGCTGCAATGACCTCAACTCAGAGCCGTAGGTATCGTGGATAACCAACTTACCCCAACGTAACCACATCTCACTATCAATATCCTCAAAAACATAGGTTTGGCATTCGCCTTCATCACTGGTTTTGTAGCAAACCCCATCACTGTCAGTGAGATCGGAAACATTTAGCTCTAAATCAAACATCGCCTGAAATGGCTCTACAGGCACAGATGGCTTTCCATATTCCAGTTCTTCATCAACCAACTCGACAAGATAACTAGTGTCATCCAATCGCTCGACGCTAGCACTACCTTTAAGGTCGATTGCTGACCCAATACCACTATGCTCATAAGAGCGGTTGTCCCATTGGCTGTTATAACGCCACCACTGAGGATCCAAATAGTTGGTTGTCAGGTCGCCATCCACGGAATTCGGATACATCCACAGCCCTGGAGCTGTGCTGTAAGAAAACGGCTGACCGAGATAGGTAAAGACATTACAGCCGGCCTGAAGCTCTGGTGTGGTCGCTGCAATAGAAAAATAGGCGGGGTAAAAGCGCCCGACATTCTCCGAAGTCGCGGCAGGAATTGGGTAGGCGTTGCTGCCATTGAAAACCTCAGGGGGTGTAACCGTGAATTGAAACACGCCAACTTCATCAACACTTTGCTTTACAGTATTAACGCCATTCTCTATCGGTTGATGATCGTAACTGGACTCCCCAAGGTTGCCGGGCACGCCGTCACTTGGCGCAATCACTTGGTGGCTGATGACCATATTGCTGTGTTGATAGTTGGGTGTGACCACATCCCCTTCACCAAAAGCAGTAACATTAAGCTCAAAACTTTGTCCAGCTTTGGCAAACAGGGCGCAGCTCACATCAGCAGCAACACACTGACCATTATCACCACTGTCATTGATAGCCTCGACCTGCAAATACTTGGGGAAGCTCACAAAACTATCACTGCCTGTCATCACAAGGCCAGCTTCATCGTCGACACCGGCGTAACGAGCATTCAACGCTACCATGCCAGCGTCTGGGTAGTTTAAAGGAATCTCCGCCTTACCTTGGCCGTCAAACGTAATGTCAATTGACGTAGCGCTGCTTTCATTGATGCCAATCGAGTTAAAGGTATCTGTCAGTGTGACAACGGGTTCCCCCACTATCTCGACCTTAATTGGAGCAAGATAATCACTCCAGAAATCAACCGTTTTGGTTTCATTTTCGAAACTCGGCACACACTGTTGGGCACTATTACTTTTCTCAACCGCTTGAATGAGTGCCACTACAGGCGCATTCGCAATCTTATCTGGCACTTCGACTAAAAAGCCACTGTCGACGAAGGTAAGGTCACAGTTGTTTTCACTCCAGCCATTTCCTTTATTACATAAGTTAGTCGAAAAGGGCTTTGCGGTCGGCGTTGATCCCGATACACCTAACGTCAAGGTACCCGGCTGATTTTTACGAATATCAAAAGTGGCAGAACCGCCTGAAAAGGTCACGACATTGCCACCTACCCATCCCCCACCGCCAGAGACACTATTAGGCGTTAGTGTCGCCGTCACCTGGCCGGTATACAACGAGCTACAATCGGTATCTAGACACGCTTGGATGGTGACGGATTCTGCGTTACACGTTAACTCTTCGCCGGTATGCGTGATTCTAAAGTGATCGATCTGCTCTTCGATCGGGCTCGATTTCAATGCGCAGACTTGGAAATTGTCAATCTCATGCACATTCGTCGATCCACCCGTCGAGCCAGTAATCGATAGCAAGAAATCTTCTGGGACTGAAGACTGATTGTATTGCGCGTCCAGAACATTAATTGGGCCAACAATAGTTTGCCAACTACCTGCCCCTATCTTGCGCGAGATTTCTACCTGTGACTCATTTTGCTGTCGAGAGTCCACCACAATCTTATAACGATGGGTAGACCCAGAGTCATTGCCATCCACCTTAGGATTCAAACACTCTCCATTAGTGTTAGTCTGGCCGTTGTTACACGCCCCCGCAAGGTAACGATAACCACTTTCTCCACTACCAGAACCACGCAGTGCTACAGACTGTCGGCGACGACCTGGGCCATTGCTGCCGCCTTCGTTCGAGAAATTCCCATACTCATCAATACCCAAACCAAGCCAGCCCCCAGCAAAACCGGGTTCATTGGGTTTATAACCATAACCAAGCGGGCCTCCGAACGCCCCTGCCTTTGGAGTTACCCCTGAGTCAGACAGCACCACCGCAATACCATCCGCGCCCGAACCGCCGTAGGCAAAGTGATCAAATTCAATTTCGACCAAGTTATCTTGGGCTGGGAAGAGACGCTGGTATGTCGAAGAAGTCGCTTGATTTCGAACCGCTTCAGTAAAGCGAAGTCGATTACTGATCACTTGAGGTTGAAATGTCCCTTTACTGGTGGATGTGACCCAAAGGTCAGACAATTGTCCCGAGCTAAAATCATCGGTAAAACACTGCAATACAACCGTGTCGTCACACAAATGCCTCTGTCTATAAAGCTGAGTGACTTGTTGATTTGTGAGCGCGCTATCAAACAGTTGAACCTCATCTATCGCACCGTCAAACGCTCGCCCTGCATAATTTTGATCTTGTCCAATCTGGAACGGATTGGCGTTTGTTCTCAAGGAGCGAGTTTGATTAGACGATGAACTTGCCGCAATTTCGCCATCAATAAAAATCGTCGCTTGTGAGTTCTGAGAGTTGTAACGCAACGTAATGAATGACCATGTATTCAACGGTAAGGCATTCGAACTGGTTAACGTTCTTGTACTGCCATTAGACTCTTGCCACCACCAAAACACTTTGCGCGTGCTATTTAGATGGACTTCGAAGTTGGTGTCTTTTGAGAAAATACTGTGCAATCCGCTACCGCTGGGTTGACTTGTCGGGTAAACCCAAGCCGAAGCCGTAAATTCATTGGAAAAATCGAGTAGGTTGTTGTCGGGTACCTCGATATATTGATTGTTGTCGTGGTTAAAGTAGCCGTAACCACAGGTCCCCATCTGATCGATGGCTGGCAGCGCTGGTGTCGAGGTGGCGGTCAGCGCACCATTAAGCGCTCGGCCATGAAGATTGTTTCCCGATACGTCTTTCACTTCGCCAGCACTTCCACTCCAACTACTTTCCTCAAGGTGATACCAAGCAATGGGGTCAGGAAGCGGCAACACCCCACACGCATTGGCGGGTATCGTTTGGTACAAGCAGGTGCCGTCAACCGTACTTCCTCCGTTTACTTCAACAGTGCCCCAGTTTGGGCGACCCGCGGTAACATTCCCCACAATGTCAGAGCCGTTGTTGAGTATCACCCGATTGTTGGTACTGGTGAGGTCACCATCAACAAATGAATTGTCCACGGTCACATTGCCGTTAGCACTGACATTACCAAACACTTCTGAGCTGTTGATCGTCACACTGTTGTTAGGCGTTGATATATCACCAACAACACTGGAATCGTTAATAGTGATATTGCCATTGGCACTAATATTACCAGTCACCTCCGCACCTGAAATGGATACACGGTTATTAGGCGTGGTGATGTCTCCCTCTATTCGTGAATTTGGCTGCACCGTAATATTACCGTTGGCATACACATCGCCCGCAATCTGACTGTTAGTAATGGTTACCGTATTATTTACAGAGCGTACCCCACCACCCAATACGCTATTTGTAATAACAACGTTGCCACCGGTGTCTACGCCGCCATTCATCTCCACTCCCGATAGAGACACTGTGGTGCTTTCTGCCGTAAAACCGCCAAAAAGTCGATTGTTGGCTCCTTGCCACTGAAAAGAGCCATAACTCGATTGCAAGCTGATTCCGTGCGTTTCGCTACCAATCGTATTGCTGCCAGAAAAGCTAAAGCCTCGATCTGCTTTCAATACTGCTTTCGAACTGGCGATGACGCTGTCGCCACTATTTAGTGTTACAGTGCCATTGCGGCATATATAGACAATACCTTGCGCGCCAGTGCTATATGTCCAGCTCTCAGAACAAGGAGGAAGCAAACGCTCATCTGCGTCTAGCGACAAAACATATTCTTGCGCATACAACGGGGCTGAAAGTAGCAGAGCCAATAAGATTGTCAGTCTAGCTATCACTACGCACTCCCACTTTTATTACCCGTTGCATCATCCAATCACCCACTTGGCATTGCCCCTTAGCTTCGAGTTGGTACACTTGAACAGCGTTATCCAATTGACCAACATACAGGCAACTGACCTTAGCATCACATTGCGCCAACCCTTCACCGATAAACGATAAGGTTTGAACCGTATTGGTATGACAACTCCCATCCGTTGTACTTTGATAAAAGCGACTGATTTCAATATCCGCCGCTGAGCGCGCAGCCATCTCAGCACGCGTGCCAATCACAGCAGCCACTAATTGGTCACTGTTTCTCTGTTGATTTTGGTTCGCAACAATAGCCACAAAGCTCACCAATACCACAATGATGAATACCACCAAAATAAGACCGCTACCTTGTTGTCTACGGCGTGTTGTAGATAAGCGCATCATGATCAAACCTGACTTCTTCTCCGTTGGCTGAAAAGGTCAACTCCATTTTCACTAAGCCATTTCTCTGTAACTTTGGGCTCTCAATCGCGAATGCTACGCTGGATACATTTTCTGCGACCTTTACGCCATAAGCATCGAGCAAAGCTGGCGTTAACGCTGCTCGGTCGATTGGATAGCCTTCATATCGATATAGCTCACTATTACGTTGGCAAAAAGCCACTGGTTGACGATAAAAATAGACACGTTTGGCAGGGCTAGAGGTCGTAAAACCGGTCGCTTGGGTCAAGCTGACATTTACCATTTGAATATCATTAGGTGCACTAAAATCCACATCTGATGCAACCTCGGCAATCTGGTTGAACCCCGAAATATCATCTCGCAGTTCTGCTGCATTCGTTGGGTAAACAACCAGACGTTCACCCGCTTGGATCGTTTTTTCAAGCGGTAACACACGAATCGACGATGAGGCCGCACTGGGGGAAGCAAGTTCCATATAAAGCCCACTATTAATAATAGGCAAAATTTCAATGCAACTGCCCTCGACGATGACACTGTTGGGTACCGACTCACGAATTTCGCGCCGCAACCGTTCGGTGACAAAGCGACCTTGTTGGACTAACGCTTCTCGAGTTGAAGTATCAGAATACAAAACCAATGATTGTCGGATAACTTCACCAAGAAACAATCCAACAATAGACAACAGAATGATTGAGATAACCATTTCGATCAGTGTGAAACCTTGCCAACGTCTCATCAGTAGTTGCCTCGCGTGGCAGCAAAGGGATAGCGGTTATTCTGGCGATCAAAAATGATGATCATCACACGCTTATAATGCGTAATGGTATCTTCGCTCTCTATCACTGACATCACACCCGCACTGTCTTGCTCATACATGACGTCTATCGATACACGATAGCCTCGATAACTCTCATCCAATTCAATATCCAGCACATCTTCAACCGGACCATTATAGCCTTTGAAATCATCCACATCGTTGTACTCTGACTTCAATGTTTCGCCGTCATCGGCTCCCAGTTCATTAGGTATTGTGCACTGTTCACCTTGAGCTGCAGTAATCGTACACTCTGGAAGTCCACCATTGGGACCTGAGTTTTCATCAAACTGCCGCCCAAGAATCTCATCGAGTACGGCTCGACCTAACTCCGCCGCTTTGACTGCAGCTATCTGATCTGTGCTCTGTTTGCCCCGAGAAAATAGCGCAGTCGTTACGCCGGTAATAGCGATAGCTGTGACCACTATCACGATGACCATTTCCACCAGCGTAAAACCGAGCGCTTTAGTCACACGCATAAATACCGCCTTGGGAATTGATGCAGATAGTGCGAGAAACGCCCGATGAAGATTGCATCGTCAACGTACAACTCGTGTTGGCGCACTGTTGCGGTTTACCTAAGCTATCGAAATCGATAAATGACGTGCCGGTATTCGTCGACAATGCCAAGGTGATGCCCTTTTCTCCAGCATTGACATAACTGCTGTCCTTTATTAGGGCAGTACTGCATAAGTCTTCTGTGTTGGGTAGCGATGCATCCCCTGCTTGCGCCCCATCCACCCGCCAACGGCTACAATAGCCATTCCGGTGCATGGCTCGAAGTTGAGTTAGACGCAATGACGCCAATAACTCACTTTGTACTAACTGCACGTCCACACTGTTTTTTCCGAAGTAACGACTCGACGCATACACTGAAACGATCGCGATCAAGATGATCACGACAACCAATTCAATAAGTGTGAATCCCGTATAACGTTGACGTTTCATAACGAAGTTGAGTCGAAGAGTGTTACGTTGAGTATAACGTAAAGCAAGGAATAGCTGTTGATTTTTAAGGAAAGATTGGGATGAAAAGGATGTAAGAAAAAAGGCCAGCTATGCTGGCCTAGGATACTAACAATTATCGTCTTGAAGATTAATGCTATAACCTGAAGATATAGTGCTCGGTTGAATATACTCAACGTAACAACCTGCTGTAGCAGTATATGTAGACGTATCTTGGCCTTTAAAAGTATAAGCAGCACCCGTAGTCCACGATGCTGAAATAGCATCCCAGTCAGAGTCTAGTCCTACAACTGCCTCATCAATACCGCCGTCTGAGGCTAATGGGTAACCAAAAATAGTTAGTATACCATCAACATCTACACCTGTAGTAAGACTACTAGTTTCAACACCATTAATTGCAGCTTTACCATATACGATACCTGCCGCACCATCCATTGCCCCTTTCAAACCTTGTAATGAAGCTTGACGCGCGTCACCCTGCAAATTCAAAAATCTTGGTGCTGCGGTAACCGCAAGAATACCTAGAATAACAATTACCACCACTAGTTCGATTAGGGTGAAACCGCCTTGTCTTTTCATAGTTAGATCTCTCTATAGTGAATATCCGCAGGATTACTGCAAAGTTACGGTCACACGACCAGTTTCAATCTCATACACAAACTCGTGCTCGCTACTGCCTTCTTGCTGAACATAGGTGCAAGTGGAGGCCGAGCTATCGGCTTGCGCAGAATACTTTATATTCGAGTCACTGCTTGCATCCGCTACAGTGCCAACTCGAGGAGGGTTTTGCAACAGGTTGTCCATCAAATCGATACAGGCTTGGTCGGTCAAGCTTGTTGGGTAGTCGACGTTGTTGCTGTTTAATGCTTGCGGGTAACCATCACGAAAACCGGTATCCGTACCATTGCTGGTTTTTGAGCGTGTTAGCCAAAATTCCACACCATCGTAGTTGACCGTATTGTAGGTTTCGGAGTTGATGCTCACTGACGGTCTAGCCTCCGCTTCCCACTGCGCGCGGGCAGATAATACGCCCGTGGCAAATCCACCAGCGACACCTTCAATACTGGCTTTTTTCGCTTCATCCGTCACGTCGAGAAAACGTGGTAGCGCGGCGACAGCCAGTAGGCCGACCACAACGATCACCACAACGAGCTCCACCAAAGAAAAACCAAACTGTTTGTTAGACATAGTTGCAACCCAGTAATTAGTACGCCGTATTATACGGATAAAACATAGATACGCTACGAAAGATGGCGATTATACCGACCTATCGCGCCAGAAAAACGACTTTAGTCAAAAACTTACCGTTTTTTAAGCTCATCACGATCGCTTGATCGGACGAGTAATCATAATGGCAAATATAACCGCGCAAATCAGATTCATCTGAAATATGCTGCGGAGTTTGCCGTAATACTCTCTCTTCAGGGTAGAGTGCGCGATACCAGTACGCGCAATCCACATCCCCTTGCTCGTTAAGGGGCAGTACCCACCCCTTAGCAGAAAAATGCACTTTACGCTGCTCAATCGTGAGCGACGTCGGTTGCTTGGCGAGCAGCCATTGCTGTCTGTAGTAACTGGCCCGCTCCACAATCCGCTTAGACGCGACGGCAAAAGCAGCTTCATCCGCTTGATATTCAACATCTTGCCACACCATACTGTACGTCATGATTAAGATGATCACCAACAGTAGCCATATCACCAGCCGTGCCCGCTCGATTACCATGACGCTATCCTTTGATTGCGTCCAACATGCCCCACATAGGCAAAAAGATCCCGAGCGCCAATATCAAGACCATACCAGCCACCACCACCAGCAAGAATGGCTCTATACGCGCGGTTAAGGTTTTTAAATCGTAGTCCACTTCTCGGTCATAAAAATCAGAGACTTCCATTAGCAAGGCATCAATGCGCCCCGTCTCTTCCCCCACCGACAGCATTTGAATCACCAATGGGGTAAAAATGCCACTATTAACGGCAGTGGACGAAACGGTACTGCCCGCTTCAATCGCCGCTTTCATCTCCATCAAACGATTTTCTAAATAGCGGTTATCCAGCGCCTCGGCGGATAACGCTAATGATTGGTTAAGCGGCACGCCCGCCTTGAGCATCAGAGCAAAGGTGCGGGAAAAACGCGACAGCAGCGCACGGTTGATAAGCTCTCCGACCACCGGCATCCTCAGGCGAAACTTATCCCATTTCTCACGTCCATTGTCCGTGCCTACCCAAGAGCGAAAGGCAAATAGCGCCGCGACAATCGCGGCAACCATCCAAGTCCAGTAGTTGACAAAAAAACTGGAGGTGGAGATCAAGATCTTGGTTGGTAGCGGCAAGTCGACGCCAAAACGGGCAAACATACTGGAGAACTGTGGGATCACTTTAACGTTGAGCACAAACATCGCCACAGTGATAAACAAAATCACAAAGGTCGGATAACGCATCGCCGTTTTGATACGTTTGCGGGTTTCCACCTCTTGCTCGTAGTAGTTCGCCAGTTGCAGCAGCGCTTGGTCGAGACGACCCGTGTTCTCACCCACCCCAATCATGGAGACAAACAGCGGGCTAAACACCTTAGGGTGCATTTTCATCGACGCAGACAAACTGCGACCGTTGGTCAACTCCTGAGTCACCTCTTCTAGCGCTTCGGTCAGCTGCTTGTGAGCACTGTTTTGCGTCAAGCCTTTCATTGAGCGCAGTAACGGCACCCCTGCTTTGGTCAGGCTGTACAACTGACGACAAAAAATCACCAACACTTCCAGCGGTACACTGGGAGTGAACAACGCTTTCAAATCGATGTTAAAGCCACTACTGCCGCCCCCTAACGATAGCTCGGTGGGGATGATGCCTTTGTTCATCAACTGCTCTGCGGCGGCGTCTTGTGTCGGCGCCTCAAGCACCCCCGACACCGATG